>DDQV01000143.1 GCA_002342785.1 Fusobacteriaceae bacterium UBA2433
ATTTTATTTTAAAAAAAAATTGACAGATGTTTTTTTTATTGTTATTATCTATCTAAATTATAAAACAAGGAGGAAAAAAATGTTCTTAACTGATATCTTATCTATTAATTTATTGTTACTGCTGCTCTTACTATTATTGCTATTAAGCTGCAAACAATTAAATAGATTTTAAATGATATTGGATAAATTATGTGCTTTTTGGATATCTTATTTTAGAAAAAATGAGAAGAATATAACTTATAATGACAGCTGATATTATTAGCTGCTTTTTTTATAAATTTTTTATTAGCAGCTATAGTTATAGCTGTTTTTTTTATAACTGTCAAAGGTTAATAATTAGGGAGGATTAAATTATGGAAAAGATGATAAAGATATTTGATACAACATTAAGAGATGGAGAGCAATCACCAGGATGTAGTATGAATATCGAAGAAAAAATAGAGATTGCTAAACAATTGGAAAAATTAGGGGTAGATATAATAGAAGCTGGATTTCCTGCTTCATCTATAGGAGATTTCAATTCTGTCAAAGCGATAGCTGAAAGTGTTACAAATATAAGTGTTGCAGGATTAGCAAGAGCATTAAAATCAGATATAGATACAACATGGGAAGCTATAAAAAATGCTAAACGTCCAAGAATTCATACATTTATAGCTACTTCAGATATTCATATGAAATATAAATTGAAAAAAACTCCAGAGGAAGTTTATAAACAAGCTATAGAGATGGTCAGATATGCTAAAACTAAGTGTAAAGATATAGAGTTTTCAGCAGAAGATGCAACTAGAACGAGACCTGAATTTCTTTATAGAATAGTAGAAGGAGTTATAGAAGCAGGAGCAACAGTTATAAATATTCCTGATACAGTAGGATATACTAGTCCAGAAGAATTTTATAAGATCATAAAAGGAGTAAGAGAAAACGTAAAAAATATAGATACGATAGATATATCTGTACATTGTCACAATGATCTAGGGTTAGCGGTGGCAAATTCTTTAGCAGCGGTAAAAGCAGGCGCTACTCAAGTAGAATGTACTATAAATGGTATAGGAGAAAGAGCAGGAAATGCTGCTTTAGAAGAAGTAGTTATGGCTATGAGAGTGAGAAAAGATATTTATCCAAGAAAAAATAAAATAAATACAGAAGAAATATATAAAACTAGTCAACTTGTTACAAGGATAACAGGTGTAGAAGTACAACCGAATAAAGCTGTTGTGGGAGAAAACGCATTTGCTCATGAATCTGGGATTCATCAACATGGAATGCTTGAAAATAAAGAAACCTATGAAATTATGACACCTGAATCTATAGGACTTAGTAAAAATAAGATGGTACTTGGAAAACATTCAGGTAAACATGCTTTTGAAAGTTATTTAGAAGAATGTGGTTATGAATTAGATAAAAAAGAGATAGAAGAGATCTTTGTACGATTCAAAGAATTGGCAGATAAGAAAAAAGATGTATCACCAGAAGATATTGAAGCTCTTATAGATGATACGAAAATAATAGAAAAAACATATACATTAAAAAGATACACAGTCAATACAGGGAACACTATCACTCCAATAGTATCTATAAATGTAGAAAAAGATGGAAAAATAATAGAAAATGTGGCTATTGGGGATGGTCCTGTAGACGCAGCATTTAAAGCAATTGATAAGATTGTAAATGTAAAATTTGAATTAAAAAAATATGTTATAAAAGCAGTAACAGGTGGAAGCGATGCACAAGGAGAAGTATTTATAAGATTAGAGAAAGGAGAAAAATATTATAACGGCAGATACGCAAGTACAGACATAGTAGAATCTAGCATCATGGCATATATGGGAGCTATAAATAATTATTTTAATGAAGAAGGGAGAAAATAGATGACTATAATAGAAAAAATATTAGCAAATAAATCAAAAAAAAAGAGAGTTAAACCTGGTGATAATATTTGGGTAGACGTAGATATTTTAATGACTCATGATGTATGTGGTCCCGGAACAATGGGGATTTTCAAAGAAAAATTTGGTGAAAAAACTAAAGTATGGGATAGAGAAAAAATAGTTTTAATACCTGATCATTATATATTTACTAAAGATAAATATGCAATGAGAAATATAGAATACGTCACTCAATTTGCAAAAGAACAAAAGATAAAACATTTTTATGAGCCCTTTACAGATGATTATAAAGGAGTATGTCATGTGGCTCTTGCAGAAGAAGGACACAATAAACCAGGAGATGTATTATTTGGGACTGACTCTCATACATGTACTTCGGGAGCATTTGGACAATTTGCTTCTGGAATAGGAAATACAGATGCAGCATTTATTATGGGAGCAGGGAAACTATGGGTAAAAGTACCTGAATCAATTAAGTTTCAATTTGATGGAAAATTCCCTAGCTATATTATGGGAAAAGATGTAGTTTTACAAACGATTGGAGATATAGGATTTGATGGAGCAACCTATAGATGTATGGAATATACTGGAGATGCAATATCTAAATTAAATATGGAAGAGAGAATGACAATCTGCAATATGGCTATTGAAGCAGGAGGAAAGTGTGGAATAATTGCTGCGGATAAAGTAACCAAAGAATATTTAAAAGAAAGAGGTGTAACAGATTATAAAGTATTTAATTCAGATGAAGATGCAACGTATTATTCAACTTATAACTATGATGCTAGTAAGATAGTTCCAGTAGTTGCTAAGCCATATTCTCCTGGAAATGTAGAACCAGCAGAAAATTTATCTCATATAGAAGTAACAAGATCATATATAGGATCTTGTACAGGAGGTAAAACTACTGATTTTATAGCAGCAGCTAAAATATTAAAAGGAGAAAAAGTAAAAATAGAAACTTTTATAGTACCGGCTACAAGAAATGTAGAAAGAAATTTTGAAACAATTAAGATAGGTGGAGAAACTCTAAAAGAAATTTTTGAAAATGCAGGATGTAAGATAGGACCTCCATCATGTGCCGCATGTTTAGGTGGACCAGAAGATACATTTGGAAGAACCCATGGAGATGAAGTTGTTATAGCAACGACTAATAGAAATTTTCATGGAAGGATGGGATCTATAGATTCTAAAGTATATTTAGCTTCTCCTTATACTGCAGCAGCATCAGCATTAACTGGGAAAATAACAGATCCAAGAAAATACATAAATAAAATAGAGGTGGGAATAGATGAATAAAATAAAAGGAAAAGCATATGTAGTAGGAGATAATATTGATACAGATCAAATAATTCCAGCTATGCACTTGGTATATAGAACAGATATAGAGGAAGAAGCTAAAAATTATGGTAAATATGCTATGTCTGGAATGGATCCAAAGACTATTGAAGTACCTTTTATAGATGAAGGGAGATATGAATCAGATTATACAATAATGATTTCTGGAAAAAACTTTGGATGTGGGTCATCTAGAGAACATGCTCCTCTTTCACTTGAGAAAGCTGGAATAAAAGCAGTCGTAGCTCAGGGTTATGCAAGAATATTTTATAGAAATTCTGTAGATGGTGGATTTTTAATTCCCTATGAAACTAAAAATAGATTAATAGATGAAATTAAAACTGGAGATGAAATAGAAATTTCAGAAAATATTTTAAAAAATATAACTACAAACAAAGAATATGTTTTGGGTGAATTAGGAGATATAGAAGGGATAATAAAAGCTGGAGGAATATTTAATTATGCTTTAGAAAATGGATTTATGTCTAAATAGTTCTACATTAAATTAGGAGGGGAAAAATGGAATATAAAATAACTATCATGCCAGGAGATGGGGTAGGAAAAGAGATCACAGATGGAGCGGTAAAAGTAATAAAAAAAATAGAAGAAAAATTTAATCATAAATTTAATATAAGCTATGCTGATATTGGTGGAATAGCTATAGATAATCATGGTACTCCTTTACCAAAAGAAACAATTGAGATGTGTAAAAATAGTGATGGGATAATTTTAGGAGCTGTAGGAGGACCTAGATGGGATCATTTAAAAGGAGAAGATAGACCAGAAAAAGGACTTTTAAATATTAGAAAGGAATTAAGTTTGTATACTAATTTAAGGCCTGCCATAGTATATGAACCATTAAAAAATGCATCTCCATTAAAAACTGAAATAATAGAGGATGGTCTTGATATCTGTATAGTTAGAGAATTAACTGGCGGTATTTATTTTGGTGAAAAAGGTGTAAGAGAAGATGGAACGGCATATGATATTCTTTCTTATAATGAAGAAGAAGTAAGAAGAATAGCAATAAAAGGTTTTGAAATAGCTATGAAAAGAAATAAAAAAGTTACAAGTGTAGATAAATCTAATGTACTTGAAAGTTCAAGATTATGGAGAAGAGTTGTAATAGAGATTTCTAAAGATTATCCTGAAGTAGAGTTAAATCATATGTATGTAGATAATGCGGCGATGCAATTACTTATAAATCCAACTCAGTTTGATGTTATATTAACTATGAATATGTTTGGAGATATATTATCTGACGAAGCTAGTATGATAACTGGATCAATTGGAATGCTACCATCAGCTAGTATAGGAGAAAAATATGGATTATATGAACCAATCCATGGATCTGCTCCAGATATTGCAGGACAAGATATAGCTAATCCAATAGCAACTATTTTATCGGTAGCTATGATGCTTAAGTATTCTATGGGATTAACAGAAGAAGGAACATCAATAGAAAAAGCTGTGGAAAAAGTTTTAAATAATGGGATAAGAACAAAAGATATATATACAGATGAAACTAAATTAGTTGGTACAAAAGAGATGGCAAGGTGTATAGTAGAAAATATTTAATAGATTAAAATTTTTATATTAAATAAATAGATAATGGTAAGAATATAAAATAAGGAGTGAATATCACTCCTTATTTTAATTGCATAGGATTAATTAAAAATTTCTTCAACTATTTTTTTGATTTTATTATTTGAAATGGAATAAAAAACCTCTAATCCACAACGATTTCCTGTAATAATTCCTGCATTTTTTAAGATGGATAAATGTTGAGAAATAGTAGATTGAGGAGTGTCAAGACATAACTGCATATTTTTTACATTTGTAGAACCCTCTGTACTTAAATTTTTAACTATACATAATCTAACAGGATGGGAGAGAGCTTTAATAAGTTTTGATTTTTCTTCAAATAATTCTAAATTATTTTTATATTTTATCATTTTACACCTCATATATTATTAAGTTTATTTTGAATTATGTTGAGATTATTTTGGAAATAGCATTAACGGGACAATTTTTACTACACAAACCACAAGAAATACAATTTATATCAATTTCATATCCATAAGAAGAGTGGGGTTTAATTGCTTCTTTAGGGCAAATTTTTTCACAAAATCCACACTCAATACATTGATCTATATTTATTTTAAACATTTAAACCTCCTAATAATATCAATTTTTAATTTTTGATTTTAATAATATTGTTTGTAATTTTTCTGAACCAGTACCCATAGGACAAATTTGGCACCAAGCTCTTGGTTTATAAAAAATTCCAAGAACTATACCAAGGGATAAACTTATGAACATCATTTTTGTTATAGCAAAGGATAATTCTATAAATGAACCTCTGGCGTTATATAAAGAAAAAGAAAAAGATAAGAACATCATTGTTAATAATAAATTTTTAAATTTTTTTGTTCGCATCCAATTAGGTAGGTGATTATTAAATGAAATTTTGATTAAAAATTTTCCTAAAAATGATCCTCTAGGACAAATATGGGAACAATGAACCTTACTTTTATATTTTAAAATAAAATAAAATGGCATAAACATACAAATAAGACCTAAAAATCCAAAATAGACATTAAATTTTGTAAGAATAAAATAAGATAACAAAAAGATCCAACTCCAACTTTGTATCGACTTAATTTTTAATAGTGATGATTTATCCATAATTGTCCTCCTAATATCTGTATATTCAAATAATACAATATAGTTCGAAGGTTGTCAAATCTATTTTACAGTTAAAGACCGATAATTAATTTTAATATAAATTTTTAACAAAAATAATATTTAAAAAAATTAAAAAAATAATTAAATTTTGATTTTTTAAACTCTTATGTAATAATAAATATAATAAAATAATTTTAAATAAAAAGGGAAAATAATAAATTAAATGTATATTATTTTATAAAGTTTTATAACTAAAAATTTAGGAGGTAAAATATGTCAGCAGATATAATAGAATATGAAATCAAAGGCGAAGGAATACAATTAGTAGAAATAGAATTAGATCCTAAGGAAGGTGTTAGGGCAGAAGCGGGAGCTATGACCTATATGGAAGATGGCGTAGATATGCAAACAAAAAATCAAGGTGGATTATTTGGTGGATTTAAACGAATGATAACAGGAGAAAGTTTTTTTATCACAACATTTTTAAATGAAGGAAATAAAAAATCAAGAGTCGGATTTTCTGCTCCATATCCAGGACAAATAATACCTATCGATTTAAAAAAATTTAATGGAGAATTTTTGTGTCAAAAAGATTCTTATTTATGTTCAGCAAATGGAATAGATATAGATATTGCTTTTACTAAAAGATTAGGAGCAGGTTTCTTTGGTGGTGAAGGTTTTATTCTTCAAAAATTAAGAGGAGATGGAATGGCTTTTATCCATGCAGGAGGAACTATAATTGAAAAAAAATTAGCTCATGGTGAAACTTTAAGAGTTGATACAGGATGTGTTGTGGGATTTGAATCTAGTATTAACTACGATATTCGATTTGTAGGAGGATTTAAAAATGCTATGTTTGGTAAAGAAGGTTTATTTTTAGCAACTTTACAAGGACCTGGAACAGTATATATACAATCTATGCCAATATCAAAATTAGCTGAAAGATTAAATGCTGCAGTAGGAAGTAATCGAGGTCAAAGTAATAATGGTGGAAATATGGTCGCAGGTGGAATTTTAGGAAGTATGTTTGGTGGAGATAATGATTAATACTAATATGAAAGCTGTCATTGATATAGGAACTAATTCATGTAGGTTATTTATTGCTTGTACAGAAAAAGGGAAAATTACAAATAAAATATTAAAATTAATAGAGATAACAAGATTGGGACAAGATGTTGATAAGACTAAAGTTTTAAGACAAGATGCTATGGATAGAACTATAAAGGCATTGAAATTATTTAGAAAAAAAATAGATGAATATGAAATAAAAAAAATAAAAGTTACTGCAACTTCTGCTACTCGTGATTCTAAAAATAGAGAGGAATTTATTTCTCGAGTAAAAGCAGAGACAAATTTTGAAATCCATTGTATTACAGGAGAAGAAGAAGGGAAACTTAGTTTTTCTGGTGCTGTAGCTCAATTTAATGAAAAAATTATGGTATTTGATATAGGAGGTGGAAGTACCGAATTTATTTTAGGAAATAAAGATAATATTGAATATATAGAAAGTTTTAACGTGGGAGCAGTAAGATTAGAAGAAAAATTTTTTAAGAAAGAAAATAACTTTTTAAATGGTAAAGTTTGGGTAGAAGAAATTCTAAAAAAATTATCTAAATATAAAGATCAACAATTTACATTGGTAGGAGTTGCAGGAACGGTTACAACTCATGTCAGTGTACTTTTGAAAATGAAAGAGTATGATACTGATAGAGTTCATATGTATAGATTAACTAAAAAAGAAATTTTAAAAAATTTAGATCTATTTTTAAGTAAAACACTAAAAGAGAGAAAAAAAATTGTAGGTTTGCATCCAAAAAGAGCTGAAATAATTATTTCAGGAACTTATTTATTATTGTGGATAATGGAAATTTTAGAAAAGGATGAAATTATAGTTTCAGAATCAGATATCTTAGAAGGAATGATGATGAGTGTGTAGAGGTAATTATAGATAGACATAGATAGAAGTAACTTTATAAGAAGTTAAGAGAGAAATTTTTTTAGTTATATAGATAAAGGTTATAAAAACTATCTATGAAAATTATAAATTTTTATAAAAAAAAGCTTTTAAAACAAATTTTTTAAAAGCTTTTTCTATAGTATTTGATATTTATATTATATGTAATTTGTAGTCGTTATTATTTCTCTAATATTTAATATTTTTTCTAAACTAGAATCTTCTAATTTGTATAATTCCTTTAATTTTGTTGGCTCTTCATGAAGTAAATGTAAAAACGTTATAACAAAAGAACAACTCGAATTAACTAAATAATTTATTTTTTTTAAGGTATGTTCATCTAAAGTTCTTAAAAAAATATCTGTATTTTTATAGATACTATTTACTAATTTTTCAATGTAAATAATTCTATTTTTATTGAATTGTAATGCAAATTTTACTAACTTTTTTTCTAAATCTTCTTCCATAGCTACTTCAAAATTATTAAAATGAAAAACACCTAATTTTTTACAAATAGATCTTATAAATGTATCATTGTATTTTAGATAAAAATTGATACTAGAAATATCTAGGCGGAGACTATATTCTTTTTCATTGAAATTATCTTTATAAAAACTTTCAACTACCTGAACTTCATTTTTTATAGAATCAAATTCATCATCTATACTTTCTAGCATAGCACTAATTCTAAATAATTTTCTTTGTACTTTATTAGGTAACTTAACAAGACTTTTATATCTTAGTTGATGATCTATTTGAGCCCAAATATGTTGTAGAGCAGTTCTGATTTGAACTTCAAATTTAAAATCACCACAGCCTGAAATATTTTTTTGAGAAGCTTTATATTTACAAATATAATGAAGGGAAAGGTATCCCATCTCATTGTACTTCAAACTTTTAAGTTTATTTGTTGAATTTTTATAGTCTATTTTAAAATTTTTTTTTAGGAGACTTAAAATACTATTGAGATCTTCTCTATAATAAGTAATTATACGAATACCTAAAATATCTGTCATCTCTTCTAGAGGGTTTTCATATTTTTTTCTTTTTATTTCTAATTTTCTTTTAAAACTATCGAGACTTTTTACACGAGCTTCTGTTTTTACATAGAAGATATTATCGTCTTTTAGAATTTTTTCAACTTTTTGCTGTAGGTGAAACATAAATATTTCATATTCTTGCATATTGTCTTCAAATTCTTCAACCCAGTGATTAATGTAGTTCATTTTGTCTCCTTTTGTTAATTTATATATATATAGCTACTGTAAAAAAATTAAGCTACATCTTAGTTATACACTATAATATAAAAAATGGCAAGGATGATAGCTTTATTGGTATAATCAAAAAAATTTAAAAATTTAAATTTAAAACTTGTACACAAAGATTAAAAAGGATAAAATAAAAAAGGATACAAAAAAATTTAATTTAATACAGGAGGGGAAATATGAAAAAAATTGTTTTAATAACAGGAGCTAGTTCAGGAATAGGAAGGGCTACAGCACTTAGATATGCAGAAAAATCTTATGATTTAATATTGGTAGCTAGAAGGATGGATAAATTAGAAAAATTAAAAGATGAAATACTCAAATTTCAAAATATCGAGATTAAACTTTTGAAAATAGATGTATCTTGTGCGGAAGAAGTAAAAAACACTATAAATTCATTGGAAGATAGATGGAAAAAAATAGATATATTAATAAATTCAGCTGGATTGGCATTGGGAATGGATAAGATCCATGAGAGTGATTATAGTTCATTTGATAATATAATAGATGTAAATGTAAAAGGGCTATTATATATATCTAGAGCTGTAATACCTTTAATGCTAGATGCAAAAGTAGATGGGCATATAATAAATTTAGGATCTACAGCAGGAAGAGGTGCATATTCAGGAGGAGGAGTTTACTGTGCTAGTAAGGCAGCAGTAAAAACTTTATCTGATGCAATGAGAATAGATCTTATAGATACACCTATCAGAGTTACAGATATACAACCAGGAATGGTAGAAACTTCATTTTCAAATGTTAGATTTAGAGGAGATGAAAAAAAAGCAAATACTGTATATGAAGGAATTGAACCTTTAACTGCAGAAGATGTAGCTGAAGTAATTATATACACAACTTCATTACCTCAAAATATACAAATATGTGAATTAATGTTGACTCCAAATAAGCAAGCTACGGGGACTAATATCTATCGGTCACCACTCCTGCACGAAAATAAAAAATAACCAAAAAGCAGAGTGCTTATTCATACTTATCAAGTTAAAATAATTCAAGGAGCTAATTATATAAATTAACTCCTTGAATTATTTTATATGTTAACTTGGAATATTATCAATTAATTTTAAGTATTTAAAAAAACACTTTCAAAAATGTCTAAAAAATATTATTATTTTTATGAGTTGGTTCTTAGTAATTTTTTATTGCTAAGATCTTTTTCTTTTTATCTATAATTTTTCTTATTTTATTATTCAAGCGGTAAAACCTTTTGGAACATTTTAATAAATTTAAAAAATCATCTAATATTTGTAAAGGAACTCTTTAAAATCTTGCGAATACTCATTTATTTTGGGAAACTATCATAAATATTTTTAGGGATTTCAATTAATAAAATCATTTTAATTAATGTAGCATATAGATGTGTTTCTACACTTTTAAATTCTTAATTTTATCTAATTGTAAATCTAATTAAAAAAATTTAAAAAGAAGTTCTATTTGCTATCTTAATCTATATATTTCAATAATTTGATTAAGATCAATTTTTTTTACATTTGTAATATATCCACTTATTTGTGCAGAATCGCTATATAATTTAGATCCTGTTTTTCCTCTTTCTTCTCTTTTTTTATTTCTTTCAATTTTTCTTAAATAGTTCCTTCTTCGAGTTTTGTGATAATAATTCTAAAAGATTGTTTAGGTTCGTGATTTCTAACTAAAAAATTATACTCTCTTGTTTCAATTGGTTTTAAGTCATTACCTAATACTCCAGCATTTGTCACTAGATACTTATATTTAACTAATATTCTTCTATTTTTACTATATTTAGGATTCGGATTTAAAGAAAAAAGTCTGGTTTTAATCTTGAAATAAAAAAACTATTTTTATTATCAATAATATTATCATCAAATTTAAAATATCCTAAATCTTTTAAAACTAATGAATTTTTAGATAATTTATCATAAATATGTTTAAAAATTTTTGTTCATTTTTTCTTTCATTACTAAATTCAATATTTTAAACAGAATAATTTAAAAGTTCCATAAGAAGATTAATTTTAAATTTTGCAGGATTCTTTTGGAAACTTCTTTTATATAAATCTTTTAATTTAGGATATAATTTAATTTCTGTAGAATCCATTGAAAATATTTTATCAAAACCATTATTTTAAAAAGCTTTTAATAAATGAGATTATTGCAACTCACATAATTTAATGAAAATCATTAAAAAAAACTCAACAAAAGTTAAATTATATCTTTGATCGAATGCTTGTGGTGAACCTTCAATATCTTTTTTTATTTCAAGATATAGAAACCCATGATGTCGTTATCGTCAAGAATTTTGGAGTAATATTAGATAAAATGAAAATAAATAATAAGGCTAATTTTATAGGATTTATTTATAGTAAATTTAACGAAGGTAGATCAAAATGAGAACTTCTATTAAATTGGTGTTATACTCTTTTAGTA
>DDQV01000113.1 GCA_002342785.1 Fusobacteriaceae bacterium UBA2433
TTTAGAAATAATTAGTGTAAAAGAAAAACTAGAAGATATAAAAAAAATATTTAGTATTGTATAATTTTTTTAAAACTAAATGAAAAACCTTCAAATTTGTATAATTTTTATACTAATTTGAAGGCTTTTTATTTAACTTAAAGTTATCTTAGTGAGTATGTATATTGCTATTTTTTTAGTTCCAACTACTTAATTCCTTATAAAGATCTTCTACTGTATCTATTATTCTAGGAGTAGGTCTTAATATTCTTGAAGATTCTACTATTGCAATATTATTTTTTTTCCCTGCTGTTGTCTTTGTTACAAAGGGATTACTATCTAATATATCTTGTTTATCTTTAATTCCCATTGCTCCTAACAATATATCTGGATTTTGAGATATCAAATATTCAGGTGAGATAATAGGTCTCTCCCCCTTTAAATTATCGGCAATATTTTCTATCCCTAAGATTTTGAATATTTGCCCTGGTAAAGATTTTGAATTAAAACCCATCATTGGAGAACTACTAAATAAGAAAGCTCCCTTATATTTTAGTGGATTTTCTCCTAATTTTTTCTTCACTGTTTTTAATTTTTCTTTATATTTGGCTGTGACTAAATTTGCTTTCTTTTTTTCTCCAACTAATTCACCATAGATTTGAATATTTTCTAAGATCCCCTCAAAATTATTTCCATTATTTATAAGAAAGGGGATCTCTCTTTCCTCTAAAGTTCCTCCAAAGTTTGATGCCATAGGATTTATTATAACTAAATCTGGTTTATAGGATATAATTTTTTCAATAGAGGGTTTGTACAAAGTACCAACCGATGGTATTTTTTTAGTTTTTTCAACTGGCCAAATATCTTGATTCATAGTATGAGCTATACCAACAATATTTTTTTCTCCCCCTATCATATAAAATATTTCTACTACTGCTGGATCTATCAATACTATTTTGGAATATTTTTTGAGGACTATTTTATTTCCACTATTATCTACTACTTTACCTTTTTCTATCTTTAATGAAAATGATTGGACGCTCATTAATAATATAGATATTAAAACAAATATTTTTTTCATTATTCCCCCTTAAATTATTGGGATGATATATGGGTTATCATCTTTATTAACTATGACTCTACATTTTAAATTATATATTTCTAATAGTATATCTTTTGTTAAAATATCTTTAGGATTTCCATGGTATTTAGCTATTCCATCTTTCATAATAATTAGTTCGTCACAAAACATTGAAGCTAAATTTAGATCATGTATAACTGCTACTGCTGTTATATCTTTTTTTTTAACCATATTTTTTACTTTACTCATAAGTTCTACAGCATGGTTTAGATCTAATGCTGAAGTTGGCTCGTCTAGGAGTAGTATCTCTGGATTTTGAGTTAAGGCTCTAGCTAAGAGTACTCTTTGAAATTCTCCACCAGATAGACTAAAAGTTATTCTATCTTTAAAATCCCATAAACCAAGTTCCATCATGATATTTTTTGTGATAGTTCTATCATCTTGACTATATCCATGCCATGAACTTTTTAAATGTGGCAACCTTCCCATCAATATAAATTCTTCTACATTCATGGGGGAAGATAGATTTGATTTTTGAGGGACAAAGGATAATTTTTTAGCTAATTCTTTTTGACTATACTCCTGTAATTTCTTTTCTCCTATGTGTATACTACCATCTTTATTTTTTAAAATACCTAGAATACCCTTTAAAAGAGTTGATTTCCCACAGCCATTAGGTCCTAATATCCCTGTTAATTTTCCTTTTTTTATATGTAAATTTATACCTTTTAAAATTTTTGCTTCTTTAAATGATACCTTTAACTCCTCTACTTTAATTGCCATCTATCCTAGCCCCCTTTTATTTTTAAAAGCTAGATATAGAAAAAATGGTGCTCCAAAAAATGCAGTGACTACACCTATTGGAATTTCTACTGGAGCTAATATTACCCTTCCAATAGTATCGCAGGCAAGTAGGAAAAAACCTCCTGCAAGAGCAGCATTTGGAAGAAGTTTTGCATTACTAGGTCCTGTAATCATTCTTATTGTATGGGGAATTATAAGTCCAACGAATCCTATCATCCCTGAAAAAGCTACTGAAAAAGCTACGACTAATGAAGCTACTATTAAAACTTTAATTTTTAGTTTTTCTACATTTATTCCCAGAGAATGTGCTTCTTCATCTCCAGATAATAAAGCATCTAATTGATTTCTATTTAAACAAAAAATAAGCATTGAGAAGGTTAAAGGTACGATTAGTATAAATACTTTTTTCCAAGTTGCATTTCCTAGATAACCCATGAGCCACATGGTAATTTTAAATGAATCTTCCCCTATTAGATACATTGCAAAAGATGTCATAGCTCCTATAAAAGAAGAGATTGCTATTCCTATTATTAAGAGTGTGGTCACATCTACTTTGCCACCTCTATTAGATAATTTAAATATTAAGATAGTACTAAATATACAGGAAAAAAAAGCTGTTACCCCATACATTATATCTGGCATATTAAGTATATATGCTATTACTGCTCCAAAAGTAGCACTAGCTGCAATACCTATTATATATGGATCTGCCAATGGATTTTGAAAAACAGTTTGTACTACTACTCCACTAGAAGAGAGCATCATCCCAATAAGTATGGCCATAAAGATACGTGGTAATCTTATCTCATAAATAATTATTTTTATATAGTCTGGGGCTGTATTTGGAAAAATTATATAACTTATTGGAGTTGGAATACTTCCTATTTTTATAGAAAATATTCCAACTACTAAAGTTCCCAAAACTAACATAAATGGCAACATTTTTTTCATGTTAATTCTCCTTTTTTATTTTTTAGAAATTATATTTAAAACCAATATAATAACTTCTCTCTGCTGCTGGGTTATAACTTTTCCCATCAGAACTATTAGAATCTTCTTCTATATCTGTATAATATATCTCTTTAAATATATTATTTATTCCAGCATATAATTTTAAACCATTATTGAAAAGATAGTTTACAGTTAGATCTGTAACAATATAATCATTTACTTTTCCACCTGTATTTTCTTCATTTAAATAATAACCATCTTTATAGATTGTATTTAATCCTAGAGATAATTTTTTATCAAAATTATAAGTCAAACTTATATTTCCTGTATATTTTGAAACAACAGGAATATAGTTTCCAGAAGTATCGAGACCACTATCACTTTCTTTTATCTTAGCATCTATATATGTAAAACCTTCTGATAAAGTAAGTTTACCTATATATTGTTCAGCAAATAATTCTATACCTGTTCTTTTAGTTTTTCCTATATTATAAAACTCCCAGTTGTATGGCATATTTCCACTTTGTACTATCTCGTCTTTAGTTTCTGTATAAAAGGCAGTCCCACTAACATATGAATTAAATATATAATCTTTTAAACCAAATTCAAAAGTATTGTATGTTTCTGATTGTAGATCGTTAAATGTATAATCCCCTGTTGTCTTATCTTTATTTATAAATTCACTTGGTCCAGGAGTTCTGAATCCTCCTTCAAATCTTGTATATATATTTCCTGTGTTACTATATAAATAATTAATACCTAATTCGTAAGCATCATTTGTAGCATCTGAATCATAATCAAAATTTTCAACTTTACTATATCCTGGAGTTGTTGGTAAAGGTAGAGGAGGTCCAAAAGTATATTTATCTGAGTATCTATTAATCTCATAGCTACTTTTTTCCCTTCTATACCCTTGAGTAAACTCAAATTTTCCTGCTTTAAATTTATTTAAAGCATATCCTCCAAAGGTTTCCTTTTCCATGTTATATTCATAGGTTTGATACATTCCTAAATATCCAGGTTCACCAGTTCTTTCTCCCTTATTATTTTTATAATCAAATCCTAAAATAAACTCCCCCTTATCTCTATATTTAAAATTTAATTTAGGATTAATAATTAATTTCTTATCTATAAAAGATCCTATACTATCTTGTCCTTGAGAAGTAAAGGTTGGCATACTAAAAACTTCCATAACAGAGCTATATTTATTTTCTGTTTCTTGATAACTTGTATCTAGATCGAAAATTATATTATTTGTCAGATTACTTTTATAATTTAGAGAGTATAGATCTCTATCTAATTCTGATCTACTTGGAGCTGTCCACTCCTCTCCTGTTACCTCTCCTGATTGTTTTCTATCTTCATCTAATTCTTGTCTTGTTAGGGAACTTGCAATTTTTTTGTTTTCCTCTGCCTTTGAATATTTAAATATTAATTTATTTTTATCATTCAAATTATAACTTAAGGCTCCTTCAAAATATTCTTTATCATAGTCACTATCATCTCTATAGCCATCACCAGATTTATTATTATAGTTTATTTGAACAGCTAATTTTTTTGTTAATTTTTGACCTAAGTTTAGATTAAATTCTTTTGAATTATCACTTTCAATTTTAGTTCCTATACTACTATAAGTTTTACCTGCTTCTAATTTGGTTATTATATTTACTACTCCTCCTACAGTTCCATCTCCATAGAGGATACTACCGCCACCTGGTAAAACTTCAATTCTTTCAATATTGTCTACTGGGATATTATCTAATGGCAAAACTCCCATACTAGTATCTAAAGGATTTATATTTACACCATCTACTAATATTTGAACATTGGCTTTTGATTTATTTTCTCCTTGCCCCCTTAAATCAATTGAGGTTCCAAAAACATTTGAACTTACAGTTACACCAGGGACTCTTTTTAATAGATCTGTTATCTCAGAATAGTTTTTATTTTCTATGTCTTCATTAGAGATTACTGTTAAGTTTTTTGTAGTATTTCTAACTGTAGTTTCATAACCTGTTGTAGATACAACACTTTCTTCTAATCGTACTGATGTTCCCTTTGTCTCTGGTTCTTCGTAAAATTCATTTTCATTTCCATAAGATGTAGCCGCTAATAGTAAACTTAATAATAATAATTTCATTTTCATTTTCTCCCCTTTTTTATAAATGTGATATTTAAATATTGTATTTTAATTTGTAAATAATATATTTAGTTTTTCAAAGGTTTTTAATAAATTAAAAGAGAGATTAATCTCCCTTTAGTTTAAATATTAATTTTTTAAAGTTTTTAATCTAATAAGGTGATAACTTACTCCTAATAAGACTAGGGATAAAAATATTTTCCCATGAATATTTGGAATTTTTATAAAGGAAAATATAATTCCGCCCCAAAGAGTAATTAAAGATATAATTTTTTCCTTTTTCTTCAATCCTTTTTTTTCTGAATAATTTTTTATATATTCCCCTAAGAGCTTATTTTCTAATAGTTTTTTGTGGAATTTTTCTGATGATTTAGAAAATAGAGTTGCCGACAAAAGTAAAAAAGGAGTTGTAGGCAATAAGGGTAAAAATATTCCTAAGATACCTAAAAAAAGTGAGATCAATCCTATGCCTATCATAATATTTTTTTTTATCATCTATCTCCTTTCCTTTATATTTATCCTTCAAATAAATTATCTGCTATATATTTTAAAAGTCCTTTAGATATATTATTTCCCCAAAATATTCCATCAGAAGTTAACGAATAGGAGGATTTTTCCTCTGTTAACAGTTTTTTATCTATGTATTCCCTTATTTTTTTAGTAAATAAATTATATTCTTTGTCATTTAAGATGTTTTTTACTTTATTTTTTTCTATCACTGGAAACTGCATAAGTCCAGCTAATTTTTCAAAGATGATATAGTAGTGTGACTTTTCTATAAAAAATGATAATTCCTTACTTATATTAAATAAACCTATATTATCAACTCTTCCTCCTGCTCCTACACCAATAGGTAAAGTATCTCCACCATTATTTCGAGCTTTGATATATTGATAACTATCCCTTCCTTTTTTAGCTATTTTTGTTAACTCCAAAGGATAATATTCCCCTGTACTTGTTAGTTCTTTTACAAAAGCATCGTGTAATTTTCTCTCTTTTTTTAAATCTTCGAGGATCTTAACACTTCCATCAACTATGTCTTTTGATAGTTCAGATCCTTCATGGACCATAAGGGAATAGAAACTAGAACTTCCAAGATCTAGTTCTTTAATTATTTTTGCATCTTCAACTACTTCTTCTATCCCTTGACCTGGATAGTTATATATTATATCGATGCAGACCTCTCCATTAAATTTATCTTTTAACTCTTTAATTCTTTTTATAGATTCTGATCTTTCATAGGTTCTGTTATAAAATTTTCTTCCCTTATTGGAAAAACTTTGAATCCCAACACTGAGTCGATTCACTCCATATCTATTTAAGATCTCTATCTTTTCATCATCTAAATTATGCAAAGTTGTCTCTAAAGTAAATTCATAGTCATGGACTAGATCTATATTTTTTCTGACACTCTTTAATATTTTTTCTAATTGATAGGCTTTATATACTGTTGGAGTTCCTCCACCAAAAAAAATAACATTAAAAGGTTTTGAGTTTACATATTTATATTTCCCATATTTTTCAAATTCAGAAACTAAATAATCTGCATATTCATCTAAACTTCCCCTTAACTGTTCCCTATTTAAGTTGCAAAAAGAGCATATCTTATCACAGTAAGGTGTATGAGCATAGATAACTCTAGGAACATCTTTTGGAAGTTCATTCATTTTTTTTTCAAAATCTTCCTTTGTTATTTTATTTTTTTTTATATATTTATCTAAAATTCCACTTGAATTATGGTGTGATTTTAATCTTATTTTAAATTCATCTTCACTATCTTTTTTTAAAGTTTTTTCTTGTTTATTTCCATGAGCTAAGGTCATGATCTCCTTTAGTTTTTTATTGACAATTAGTTCTTTCCCTAAGACCTTCATCATTCCATCTTTTTTTATTTTTTTGGTGAGTATATCAAATTCTTCTTTTCCAAGAGCTTTTTTTATACCTTCCATCATTTTTGAATTCAAAATATCACTTCCTTTTAGTTTCTATATCAATACTGAGTGCACCTTTTTCTTTAGCAATAGACATTATATCTACGATATCTCCATAGTCTATCTCTCTATCTGCAACTATGGTTACCTTTTTATCTTTTGATTGTTTAATAATATTTTGAAGTTTAATCTCTAGATCTTCTAAGGAAATATCTTCTATAGAAGATATTCCTAAAATATCTGTTTTTAATTTTATTTTTTTGCTTTTATTTACAAAGATTGATATAAGATCTATATCTTTAGAAGTTTCTTTAATAGAACTAGAACTAGGAAGTTTAATCTCCATACCTCCTAGGTTATCAAATGTTGTGGCCACCATAAAAAATATTAAAAGTAAGAATACAACGTCTATAAGTGGTGTAAGGTCAGGAATTATTTGTTTTTTCTTCCCGTTAGAAAACTTTTTTAGTTTCATTTTTACACCTCTGTTTCCTCAAAAAATTAATAAATTCAACAGCATTTTTCTCCATATTATGTAATATTTCTTCATTTTTTTTAGTATAAAAATTATAAAAAATAAGGGAAGGGATAGCCACTCCTAATCCTGCTGCTGTAGTTATAAGTGCTTGGGATATTCCCTTAGCTACAATAGTTGGGTCTCCAGTTCCTTGGTTTGAGATAGCCATAAATGCTTGGATCATACCAGTAACAGTACCAAATAATCCAATTAATGGTGTTACATGGGAAGTGATTCCTAAAATCCACATATTTTTTTCTAATTTAGGCATCTCACGAAGTGCTGATTCTCTAGCCTTTTCCTCTAAAAATTCATAGTTACACCCACGGATACTACAACTTTCATATTCAGAAATTATTTCTTTTATAACTTTTGCACTACTGTTTTTAAAGCTATCACAAACTGCTATTGCTTTTTCTTTTTCCCCGCTGAGCATATATCTCTCTAAATGGTTTAGTAAAGTTGTACTACTATGTCTTTCATTTTTTAGAAAATAAAATCCTCTTTCTAAGATAACACCAAAACCAATAACAGATAGAAATATTATCCCATAGATAATAACACCTCCATTTTCTAATATATGTCTCAACATTTTAAATCCCTCCTTTATATTATAAAATAAAGTTTTGAGCCTAAAACCTCATTAAAAATTAGTTTTGACGACAATTTAATTTGTCTTTCAAAGCTTTTAGTGAATTATAATTTAAAAAAATAAAAAAGTCAAATTTTTATTTTGACTTACAAATTTTTTGCATATAGTTTGTATTTTAATTTGATTTATGTTATAAAATATCTGAGCCTAATTTAATATTTATCTTAATAACTTATTAAAAGTATATTCTTAAAGTATAAACTCTGGAGGTTTTATGAAATATACATTATTTTCTTTATTTTTTCATATTTTAATAGTTGTTTTTGCTTTAGAGACAACAAAAAATAAGTTGGAATTTAAACAGATTGATAAACCTAAGGTATCTTTTACCATGATAGGGAATAGTAAAAAAATAGATGACCTATCTCAAAATATAAAAGTAAAGGAGGTGAAACCCCTAAAGGAGGTGAAACCCCTAAAAGAAAGGTCTATAGAAAAAAAACAAATTAAAAAAGTAAAGGTAGTTAAAGATATAAGGAAAGAAAAAATAATTAAAAAAATAAAGGCAGTTAAAGATATAAAGAAAGAAAAAATAAAAAAACAAATTAAAGAGACACCTAAAGAAAAAGTTAGTTCTAAATTAGAGGCTACGGGAAAAAAATATGATGTAATTTCTTTAGAATCAAAGATAAAAGAAGGAGAAAAGACATTAGAAAAAATAAGTTCAAAAGAAGAGACCAATACTGGTTTTATAAAGTTAAAAGATGGAAGCATTATAGCTAAAAATCAAGGAGTTAAAGGTTTGAGTTATGGTTTTTTGTCCCAACCAGAACCAAACTACCCTGAGATTGCTAAAAAAATGGGTTTTAATAAAGATGTAACTATTAAAGTTAGGTTTTTAATTGGTTATGACGGTCATATAGAGGAAATTAAATTTTATGATGATATAGAAAAATTTGGATTTAGAAATGAAGTAAAAAAAGCTTTAAACGAATGGAAGTCCACACCTATAACAATTAATGGTAATAAAGTTAAGTTGTATTTTTATAAAAAATTTAAGTTTGAAAAAAAATAATAAAATAATATGGAGGAAATATGAAAACATTAATAGCTTATTCAAGTAAAACAGGGAATACCAAAAAAATTGGGGAATCTATATTAAAAGCTTTTCCTAATGGAGAGTTTAAAGATATAGACGATATTGATAATTTTGATTATGATCTAATAGTTGTTGGAGGGTGGATAGATAAAGGAACCTTAGATAAAAAATCTTTTAATTTTGTGAAAGGGATAAATGAAAAAAGGGTAGCTTATTTTTTTACCCTAGGTGCTTTTCCAGACTCTGAGCATGCTAATAATTGTATTGAAAATATAAATAAACTATTTTTAGATAATAAAAATATTATCCTTGGAAATTTTCATTGTCAAGGAGCAATTGATCCAAAATTAATATCTTGGATGGCAAAACTACCTTCTGAACACCCTCACTCTCCTAATAAAGAAAGGATCAAAAGGTGGAGAGAAGCGAGCAAGCATCCAAATGAGAAAGATTTAAAAGAGGCTTATAATTATTTTAAAAATCTCTAGTACCTTAATGGTTATTTTATAATAAATGAAATGAAAAGCCCATCAACTCAGTATATTTTTACTAAGTTGATGGGCTTTATTGTATATAATTTTTTTATATTTCTTTTTTCAATTGATCAACCCAATCTTGAATTCGAGGAATGGTCAACTCATCTTGGTTGTTTATATCTATAGCAAGACCAACTAGTTTATCGTCTTCTAAAGCTTTACTATCTATAAAATTATAATCTTCTTTTGAAGTCATACCAATAATTTCTCCCCCAGCATCTCTAACAGCTTCTGCAATAATTCCTAAAGAGTCACAAAAAGTATCTGAATATGATTCTTGATCTCCAGTTCCAAAGACACCTATTTTTTTTCCAGATAAATTAATTTCTTTTAAATTATCTATCTTATCACTCCAATCATCTTGAAGTTCTCCATATCCCCATGTAGAAGATCCTAGTAAAATTAAATCTAAATTTTCAATATTTTTTATACCTTGAGATATTGGTACAACTTCAGCATCTAATTCCTTACCTAATGTTTGTGCTACTTTTTCTGTGTCACCTATAGTACTTCCGTAATAAATTCTCGCTTTCATCTTGTCCTCCTCGAATATAAGTTATAGACTTTAATTTAAAATTACAAATACTTTGTAAATCAAAATAAAATCACTAAAAATATTGTAATAAAAAAATAAAACATTGTCAAGGAATATTTTTTTTAATAATAATAATTTATTTTCTAGGATAAAAAAATGCAACCTTTAAAAAGATTGCATTAATTATTTAGATTTTTTTATTCTATTTTTAAATTTAAATTATGTTATGATTATAATTTTTTGTGGCACATCCACCAGT
>DDQV01000146.1 GCA_002342785.1 Fusobacteriaceae bacterium UBA2433
AGCCTTAAGGGGTCACTCAGTGGCCTTATTTTAAGTAAATTTTACAGTATTTTTTTAGTTCTTATATATTTAAATGATTGATAATTTACTTTGACAAAAACTCCTTTGGAATATAGTTTATAGAGAGTTTATTTGTATAAGGATTCTTAGACAAATAAACATCTACACCAAATACATCTTTAAAATTTTTCTTAGATAAAACTTCAGTAGGAGTTCCAATAGCTGTTATATTTCCTTTTTCTAAAAGAATAAGTTTATCACAATATGTAGCAGCAATATTCATATCGTGAATTGCAGAAAACATTGTTATATCTAATGATCTCATAATATCCATTATCTCTAATTGATATCTAATATCTAAATGATTTGTAGGTTCATCTAAGATAAAAAAATCATTTTCTCCTGCAATGGCTCTAGCAATCATAACTCTTTGTTGCTCACCACCAGAAAGACTGAGAAAACTTCTATTTTTAAAATGAGATAAACCAACTTTTTCAAGAGCTTTTTCTCCTATCTCTAGATCTTTTTTTGATGTAGAAGAAAACATAGAAGAATGAGCATATCTTCCCATAAGAACAGTATCTATAATGGAAAAATCAAAATCTCCTCCTGAATGTTGTGTAAGAGTTGATATTTTTTTTGCTAACTCCTTAGATGAAAATTTATCTGTAGATATATTATCAATAAATATTTTTCCAGTAGTAGGAGTTAACACATTATATATATTTTTTAATAAGGTAGACTTACCACAACCATTAGGACCTATGATTCCAACAAATTCACCTTTTTTTATCTCGAAATTTATATTATTTAAAATCATTGTAGAATCTATCTCAAAACTTAAGTTTTCAATTTTTAATTTCAAATTTATTCTCCTTTTTTATTTTTAATATTTTGTTACCAATTTTACTAATTTTTATATTGTTTACTTATTAAAATTATAGATACTTTTTTTCATAATCCATAAAAAGAATGGTGCTCCTAAAAATGAAGTTACAATTCCTACAGGAAGTTCATTAGGAGCCATTACTACTCTAGAAAAAGTATCTGCTAAGGTAAGAAAAAATCCACCTAAAAATATAGAAACTGGTATAAGAACTCTATGTTTAGAACTAGTTAATTTTCTAGAAATGTGGGGAATAATAAGACCGATAAATCCTATTACACCACTTATAGAAACTAAAACTCCTGTGAGTAGTGTAGATGTAAGGATAATTATAATCCTTAACTTATTGGTATTGACACCTAAAATTTTAGAACTCTCCTCTCCTAAAAGTAAGATATCTAACTCTCTATGAAAAAACATCGTTACTCCAAATACAAAAATAAGTAAAGTAATTAACAGATAGATCGAGGACCATTTAGCTCCACTTAAACTTCCTACAATCCAAAATAATGCTGTATATAGATCTCCATTTTGAGCAGAAAAAGTAATAAATGTAGTTATAGATGAAAACATTGAAGAGATTGCAATTCCTGTAAGAACTAACTTAGTTGAACTATAATTTCCTCCCATATTAGCAATCTTAAAAACTAATATTGCAGCTATGACTGCTCCTAAAAATGCCATAAATGGAGTTCCTAGTCCACCAATATTAATTCCTATTATTAGAGATAAAACTGCTCCTGTAGAGGCCCCACTTGAAACTCCTAAAATATATGGATCTGCAAGGGAATTTTTTGTAAGTGCCTGCATAAGAACTCCAACTAATGATAAACCTCCTCCAACTAAGAAAGCTAAAATTATCCGTGGCAATCTAAGTTGAAGTAAAATTATTTCTAGATTTTTATTCCAAGTTATCTCAAAATAATTATGGTTGACTATAAAATTAATAAGAATTTTAATTGTAACTAATGGATTTATTTTTATAACTCCAATTGATAAAGCAAAGATTGTAGATATAATTCCTAATAATAGGAAGATGAAAAAAGTTTTTAATTTCATGAAAGGTACTCCTTTTTTATTTTTTGTAATATTGTATTAATTTTAAGATAGATCTATATAAATGTCTAGAGATTCTTTTAATGAAGTTTTATTTTATATAAGAAAAATCTAATATCTTGACATTCTTATATAGTTTTTGTAGAATGAATTGAAGAAATAAAAAAAGGGAAACTAGTGTGAATCTAGTACAGCCTTCACTACTGTAAGGTGGACGAAACTATTATTAACCACTAGAAATAAAATTTCTGGGAAGGGATAGGAGTAGGATGAAACTAAGTCAGGATACCTAATCTGGAAAAGGGGAGAAAAAGATGAGAAAAAGAGTTGGGGTTTTAGCCCTTATTTTAACCTGTACAATTTATGCCAATGAGATCAACCAAGATCAAGTTGAAGAAGATCCATTTTTTGAAGAAAGTAACATAGTTCGACTTGAAGAAACAACTATCTCTGGAGATGGATTTGAAAATACCATAAGAGATACTCCTAAAAATATTACAATAGTTACTGCTGAAGATATCAAAAAAAATGGAGCTAAGAATGTTGTAGAAGCTGTAAAATCTGTTCCAGGTGTAAAGGTAAGTGATGGGATGAGTAACACAGGAGTAATTGATATTAGAGGACAAGGAGCAAATTTTAATAGAAATACTGCTATTATAGTTGATGGTGTAAAGATGAATCCTATCGATATGTCTAGTTTTAATCTATATAGTATTCCTATTGAAACAGTAGAAAAAATAGAAGTTATTCCTAGTGGAGCTTCTATAGTATATGGAGATAATACTGTAGGTGGAGCAATTAATATTATTACCAAAAATGGTAAGGGTAAAGATAGTTTAACACTACAAGTAGAAGCAGGATCATATGAAAATTATAATGGAAATCTTGGATTTAATACTACTATAGATAAGTTTAAAATTTTTGGAAGTATAACAGGAAAAACAACAGATGGTTATAGAGAAAATGGATATTTAAGAACACAAGATATAATGACAGGAACACAATATCAAATAAATAGTTCAAATGCTTTAACTTTAAAATATGATTATCATAAAGATCATATGGGATTTCCTGGATCTTTGACAAAGGCCCAAATAGATCATGATAGAACACAAGCTAGCTCTCCTGATGACTGGGGAAAAAATGAATCTAATAGATTTAATTTAGGATATAACTATAATAAAAATAATCTAGAATTAATAAATAATATAACTTATTATGATAAAAATTCCAAATCATTTATGTGGGGCGGACATAATAATATCGACACTAAAAATTTTTCTAATGATTTTAAGATAAAATACAATACAGATAGAAATAAATTTATAACAGGATTTGATCTTCTAGATGGAAAAATTGAAAATCAAAATATTTGGGTTAAAAAACGAAGTATTGGTGGATTTATTTCAGATACTTATAGTCTTACAGATAGATTAGATTTTACAGGTGGAATTAGACAGCAACAAACAAAGTTTAAATATTCAAACACCTCTGAAAGAAAAACATATGATACCACTGTATATGATCTAGCATTAAACTATAAATATTCAGATACAGGTTCGACTTTTATTAGTTATGGAACCGATTTTAGAACTCCTACAACAGACGAACTTATAACATGGGGAGTTTATAATCCAAATTTAGATCCTCAAACTGGAAAAAATATTGAGATAGGAATAAAAGATTATATTGCAGAAACTTTTATCAGTGCATCGGTATTTCATAAGATAGTAGAAGATGAAATATATTATGATTCTAACACAAAGATGAATACCAACTATGATGAAGATAATAAAAAAATAGGTTTTGAGATATTAGCAGAAAGAAAAATTATGAAAAAATTAACTTTAACAGGTTCTTATTCATATTTACAATCAGAGATCGATGGAGGAACACAGAAAGGAAATAAAACTCCAGGAGTATCTGAAAATAAATTTTCTTTAGGAACTAAATATGATCTTACAGAAAAATTAAAATCTAATCTATTATTAAACTATGTGGGGTCATCTTATGCCTTTGATGACCAAAGTAATAGTTCTGATAAAGTTGATTCTTATACAACTTTAGACCTTAATTTATCATACAAGATCGACGATTCCTTTGATATCTATGGGGGGATAAAGAATTTAACAGATGAAGAATATTATGAATACGCAAGTTCATATGGTTTTTATTATACTGCACCTGAAAGACAATATTATATAGGTTTTAGATATACAATGTAAGCTAAAAGCTCTCAAAAATAAGGTTATTTTTGAGGGTTTTTATTTTTTTATTTTAAAAAAAATTTGACAAATGAAAAATTAAATTATATAGTAATTGTAATAAAATTAAAAGAGGAGATAAAGATGATTAGATTTACTTGGTGGTGGAAAAGCGATAACTCAACAAATAAAATAGCTTTGACATGTGGACCGAGTTCTGATAATAGATCGTTCTATTAATTTTTATATATAAAACTAAATTTTTAAAATTAATGGCCTGTTCACTATGAGCAGGTTTTTTTGTTATATTTTTTCTGAGGAAAAGCCTATTCAAAAGAATGGGCTTTTTTTTATACAAATTTATATGGTCGTTAGGTAAAAAGGAGGAATAAATTGGAAGATATTAAAAATATGAAAGTTTATACAAAGATAGTAGTAGGAGATACAGAGACACCAGTTACAATTTTTAAAAAATATGTTGGAGATAAAGTAGGTTTACTCTTAGAGAGTAGAGATAACAATAAGGGAAAATATTCATTTATAGCTAAAGATCCATTTAGAAGATTAAAAAGTTTTAAAGATGAATATGAATTAGATGGTAAAAGAATAAAAAAATCTGGTAAAAAATTCATGGAAATTGTAGAAAAATATATGAAAGAATATTCCTTAAAAGATCAAGATGATATATATATTGGAGGAGCTTATGGAACAATAGGATATGATATGGTCAGGGAACACGAAACATTGTTAGATGAAAACATAGATAATATAGGAACACCAGATTCAGACTTGATGTTTTTTAAAGAAGGTATTATATTTGACCATTTTCATCAACATCTTATCCTTACTTCAATAGAAACTCCAGATAAAGAGGGACAGTTAAAAGCAGATATTAAATTCAAAGAGATGGAAAAAATCTTAGAAGAAAATATAGAGATGAGATTAGAATCTAGAAAAGAAAAAGAGATCGAACTAGAATTAAAAGGTAATATCACAAAGGAAGAATTTATGAAAAATGTAGTCAAGGCACAAAAATATATCTATGAAGGAGATATATTTCAAGTTGTATTATCCCAAAGATGGGAGATAGAAACAAAGGAAAAATCATTTGATCTCTATAGAAAATTAAGAGTTACAAACCCATCTCCATATTTATTTTATATAAACTTTGGAGATTATCAAATAGCTGGAAGTTCCCCAGAGATGTTAGTAGAAGTAAAAAATAATAAAATATATACTTGCCCTATAGCTGGAACAAGAAAAAGAGGTTTGACCTTAGCAGAAGATAAAATTTTGGCAGAAGATCTAATAAACGATGAAAAAGAAGTTGCTGAACATGTGATGTTAGTAGATTTAGCTCGTAATGATGTAGGAAAAGTTTCTAAGATTGATAGTGTTGAAGTAACAAAATTTATGAAAGTTCAAAATTATTCCCATGTTATGCATCTAGTATCTTTAGTTGAAGGAGAAAAAAAAGACAACGAAACTAATTTTTCTATCCTTTCTTCTATCTTACCAGCAGGAACACTATCAGGAGCTCCCAAGGTAAGAGCCATGGAGATAATAGAAGAACTAGAAAAAGATAGAAGGGGAATATATGGTGGAGCAGTAGGATATTTTTCCTATAATGGAAATATGGATACTTGTATAGCAATTAGAACTATGGTTTTAAAAGATCAAAAAGTATATCTACAAGCAGGAGCAGGTATAACAGGAGATTCTATTCCAGAAAATGAATATGAGGAATGTAAAAATAAGATACAAGCTATGGTTACAGCACTTAACAAATAAGATAATAGTAGGAGGAACTAATGATAATTTTAATAGATAATTACGATTCATTTACATATAACCTATATCAGTATTTAGGAAGATTTGATAAAGATATAAAAGTTTTTAGAAATGATGAGATAAGTGTAGAGGAGATAGATAAATTAAATCCAAATAAGATAGTAATCTCCCCAGGACCAAAAACTCCTAAAGAAGCAGGAATATGTATAGAACTTATACAAAAATTATATAAAAAATATCAAATCTTAGGAATATGTTTAGGTCATCAAGCTATGGGAGAAGCATTTGGTGGAACAGTATCTTATGCCAAAGAGATATTTCACGGGAAACCTTCAAATATTATTCACTCTGAAGATGGAATATTTACAGGAATAACTCAACACACACAAGTAGCAAGATATCACTCTTTAGCTATCTTAGAGGAAACATTGAGTGAAGAATTAGAGATAACATCTAGAACTGAAGATGGAGAGATAATGTCTATCAAACATAAAAAATATAATATGATAGGTTTACAATTTCACCCTGAATCTATCTACACTCCTGAAGGGATGAAGATGATAGAAAATTTTGTTGTAGGAGGGACTATATGATTAAAATCATTGATAGATTAATTAATAAAAAAGATCTTACAGAATCTCAGATGACCTATGCCATGAATGAAATAATGGATGGAAAAGTAGATGAAGTTAATATAGCTAGTTTTTTAACTGCCTTACGGATAAAAGGTGAAACTGCTGAAGAAGTAAGTAGTGGAGCCAAGGTTATGAGAAAAAAAGCTTTGAAAATAAATTTAGAAGATAGATATACTGTAGATACTTGTGGGACAGGAGGAGATGGTACAGATACATATAATATCTCTACAGCTTCAGCATTTGTTTTAGCTGCTGGAGGAGTAGCAGTGGTAAAACATGGAAATAGATCTGTATCTAGTAAATCTGGAAGTGCAGATGTATTAGAAATCTTAGGTGTGAATATAAATATAAGTCCTGAAAAAGTAAAAGAATGTGTAGATAAGATAGATATTGGATTTTTGTATGCTCCTGTATTTCATAATTCTATGAAATATGCAGCACCAGTCAGAAAAAAATTAAGATTTAGAACGATATTTAATATCCTTGGACCTCTTACTAATCCTGCTAAAGCAAATGGTCAAGTCCTTGGAGTATTTCATGAAAACTTAACTGAACTTATGGCAGAAGCTATGAAAAAATTAAAAACTGAACATGTATTAGTTGTCCATGGAATAGATGGAATGGATGAGATAACAACAACTGATAAAACTAAAGTAAGTGAGTTAAAAGATGGAAAAATTAGTTCATACTATATCCAACCAGAGGATTTTCAAATAAAAAGAACTCCCAAAGAGGAATTAAGGGGAGGAACTCCTAAAGAAAATGCTGAGATAATAAAAGGAATATTTAAAGGAGATATTAAAGGTGCGAAAAAAGATATCTTACTTTTAAATAGTGGAGCAGCTTTATATGTAGGAAAAAGAGCATCCTCTATCAAAGAAGGAATAGATCTAGCTAGAGAGATAATTGAAAGTGGTAGAGCTCTTACTAAATTAGAACAACTAATAGAGATAACAAATAAATAAAAAGGTAGGTGAGATATGATCTTAGATAAAATAGTAGAAAAAAAAATTAAAAGACTAAAGGAACTAAATTTAGATATAAAACTATTAAAAGAAGAGGCAAAAAAAATAAACTCTAGACCTAGTTTTATAAAAGCTCTTAAAAAAGATGGATTATCTATTATTGGAGAGGTAAAAAAAGCTTCCCCATCTAAGGGACTCATAAAAGAAAATTTTGATCCTCTAAGTTTAGCCACTGAATATGAAAATTGTGTAGATTCAATATCTGTCTTAACAGAGGAAGATTTCTTTTTAGGAGATCCAAAATACTTAAAAAAAATAGCAAAAGAGATAGATATTCCAATCCTTAGAAAAGATTTTATCATAGATGAAGTTCAGATCTATGAAGCAAAAATATTAGGAGCTTCAGCAATACTTTTAATAGTTGCCATATTAGATGAAAAAACATTGAAAGAATTTATAACAATTGCTAAAAGTTTAGGATTAGATACCTTGATCGAAGTCCATACAAAAAAAGAACTAGAGATAGCACTCAGGGTAGACTCTAAAATAATAGGAATTAATAATAGAGATTTAAATACTTTTAAAGTAGATCTAAATACGACTATAGAGTTATCAAAATTAATTCCCCAAAATATAGTAATAGTATCTGAAAGTGGAATAAAAGATGAAACTGATATAAAAAAATTAAAAGAAGCAAAGATAGATGCAGTATTGATCGGAGAAGTTTTTATGAGATGTGATAATATAAAAGATTTAGCAGAAAAATTTAAAGTACAGTAAGGGGAATAAAATGACAAAAATAAAAATATGCGGACTAAGAAGAACAATAGATATAGAGATGGTAAATAAAAACTTACCAGATTATGTAGGATTTGTTTTTGCTGAAAGTAAGAGAAAAGTTACCCCAGAAAAAACAAAAGAACTTATAGATAAATTAGATAAGAAGATAAAAACTGTAGGAGTTTTTGTAGATGAAAAAAAAGAAGCTGTAGAAGAGATAGCAAAATATTGTAACCTTGATATATTACAATTTCACGGTGAAGAAACTACAAGTTATTGTGATTTTTTTAAAGATAGATATGAAGTTTGGAAGGCGTTTTCAGTTAAAAATATTGGTGTAGAAGAAAAACTTATAAGATATAAAAAGCATACAGATCTATGTCTTTTAGATGCCTATAATAAAGATGTTAGAGGTGGAAGTGGAAAGATTTTTAATTGGGATTTAATTCAGGGAATAAGTAAAAAATATAAGATTGCTTTAGCTGGAGGGATAACCTCGAAAAATATATTAGAAGCTATAGAAAAGGTAGATCCCTATATTATAGATCTTAGTTCTGGTGTAGAAACAGATGGTTTTAAAGATGAAATAAAAATAGAAGAAGTTATAAAAAAAATTAAAGGAGATTATAATAGCGATCTAAGTTCGATGATTGAAACAGCTACAAAAGTAAGAAAAATAACAGGATTTGAAAATTATGGAGTACCTTTTTGTGAAGCAAGAGAAGGAGTATCATTTCATCTAAAATTAAATTTAGATGAAAAATTAGATAGGTCTAAGATAACTAAATATGATGAATATATTTTAGATCATTTAGAAAAGATAAAAATAAACCATTCTAAAAGATCGATAGTTGTCTTAGAAGCAATATCAAAATTAAAAAATAATAAAATACCAGTAATTGGCAATATAACTGGACCTATGAGTATGGCAATTTCTATTATAGAATCAAAAAAATATTATGAGATGATGAAAAAAGATAAAGATAAAGCAATGAAATTTTTGGAAATACTTACAGATTATATTATTACATTTTCTGAAGAGATGATAGATAATGGTGCTGATATTATAGCTCTATCCGATCCTTATGCTACTAGAGAGAGCTTAGGAAAAAAAATTTTTGAAGAATTTATAGTGCCTATGTATAAAAAAATATCAAAAGCAATCCATATAAAAAAATCAAAATTAATAATTCATGTTTGTGGTAGGAGTCAAAGGATATTAGAAAGTTTAACCTATTTAGATGCAGATGCTTTAAGTTTTGATTCAGTTGTAGGAATAAGACAGGCTAAAGAGATAATTAAAGTTCCAATTATGGGAAATATTAGCACACAACTTTTAGATCAAGGAAAAAAACGCATAGTAAGGCTCAGTACGAAACTTGTAATAGAAGATAGGTGTGATATTATCTCTCCCTCCTGTAAATTATCTATGAGTACACCTATTGAAAATTTAAAAGTTATGACAGAGGAAGTAAAAAAAATAAATATTACTAATAATGATCAAAAAAATAGGAGGGAAGTTATTGATGTATCAAGTGGGAATAGATATTGGATCTACAGCAGCTAAGGTCGCAGTGATAAAAGATACAAATATCTTAGAAACTTTTGTTCTGCCAACTGGATGGAGTAGTATAGATACTGCTAAGAATATAAAAAAAAGACTTAGTAGTATGGGGATAGAAGAATTTAATTCTAAAGTTGTTGCTACAGGTTATGGAAGGGTTTCTGTTCCTTTTGCAGATAAAACGATTACAGAGATAACTTGTCACGCAGTTGGAGCAAAATATTTTATAGGTAATAATACAACTGTCATAGATATAGGAGGACAAGATACTAAGGTAATCTCATTAGAAGATGGAGTAGTAAAAGATTTTACTATGAATGATAAATGTTCTGCTGGAACAGGTAAATTTATAGAAGTTATGTCAAATTCCCTTGGAGTTGATATAGATACTCTAATACTTTTAGCTAGAAAGGGTAGTGGAGTAGAGATAACTTCTATGTGTACTGTCTTTGCTGAATCAGAAATCATAAGTCTTATTGGTAGGGGAGAAAAAAGAGAAAATATTGCTTTTGGAGTAGTCGATTCTGTTATAAAAAAAGTAAATTCATTATGTTCTAAACATGGAGATTCAGAGACATATTTTCTAACAGGTGGACTTTCAAGAAATCCATATATTTTAGAGGAACTATCTAAGGCTATTGGAAAAAAAGTCGTAACTCACAAGTTAGGAAGATATGCAGGAGCTATAGGAGCTGCAATATTAGCTAAAAAAATAAAAAAATAAATGGAGGGAAAAATGAGAAAAATATTATTAATTTTAGGAGTTGTTTTTTTAATGGCAGTTCAAGTAATGGCATCAAATAAAGTAAATGTGGTAGATATGGATTATATACTAAAAAAATTAGATACTAAAGCAATTATTATAGATGTACGAAGTAGAGAAGTATATAATGGTAAAACTCCAGGAAGAGGGATAAAAGGTGGACATATCCCTGGAGCTATAAATATACCTTTAGATATATTTATGAATAAAGATGATTTAGAAAAAATAAATTTATTAAGATCTAAAAAAATAGATTTAGAAACTGAAATTATTACTTATTGTAATACTGGAAGAAAGAGTAAAGTTTTAGCAAATGAATTAGTGAGATTAGGATATTTAAATGTAAATAATTATAAAGGTAGCATGCAAGAGTGGGGAGCAATTTCTACAAATAAAGTGATAGTTAAATAATTAAAAAATAAATCTGAGGGGGAGAAAAAAATGAAAATTTTAAATGAAAATAGTTTACCGGAAAAATTTGAAGAATTTGGAGAAAAAAGAAGACAAGGATTTCTTACTGTAAAAGAATTTAAAGATAGGGGAGAAAATGTTGTAGGAACTTTTTGTACATATACTCCAAAAGAGGTAATATATGCAGCCAATGCCTATCCTATATCACTTTGTTCTGTAAGTGAGGAAACTATTCCAGCAGCAGAAAAACATCTGCCTAAAAATCTATGTCCACTAGTTAAAGCTAGTTATGGATTTGCAATTACAGATAAATGTCCATATATGTATTTTGCTGATATGGTTGTAGGAGAAACAACTTGTGATGGAAAAAAAAAGATGTATGAATTGTTAGGAGAGATAAAAGATACCCATGTAATGGAACTTCCTCAGACACAAGATGGTGATAGAGCAATAGATCTTTGGAAAAGTGAAATCAAACGTCTAATAAAAAAATTAGAAGACAAATTTAGTGTAGAAGTTACAGAGGAAAAACTAAAAGAATCTATAAAATCATGTAATGAAGATAGAAGATTATTAAAAGAATTTCATGAGTTAGGAAAGATAAAACCATCGATCATATCAGGATTTGAAATATTTACAGTTTTAAATGGTTCTAACTATACATTTGATAGGGAAAAGATGAGAAAAAATGTAAGGGAACTTATAGAAGATTTAAAGAAAAAACAAACAGAAAATAATACTAAATATACAGATAAAACTCCAAGAATATTAGTGACAGGATGTCCTATAGGAGGAGTAGCCGAAAAGGTTATAAAATCTATTGAAGATTCAGGAGCAGTAGTAGTAGCTTTAGAAAATTGCCAAGGATATAAAGAACTCCATGAAGAGGTTGATGAAACTATAGATCCAATAGAAGCTATTGCTAAAAAATATCTTAATATTCCATGTTCTGTAATGACACCAAACAATAAACGTAAAGAACTTTTAAAAGATATGGTAGATGAATACAAAGTAGATGGTGTTATTGATGTAGTTTTACAAGCTTGTCATACTTATAGTATTGAAAGTTATAGTATTAAAAGATTTTTAACAAAGGAAAGAGATACTGCGTATATGGCCCTTGAAACAGATTATTCTACAGGAGATACAGGACAACTTAAAACAAGGATCGAAGCATTTATAGAGATGCTATAAAAAAAAGATAATTAAAATTTAAAAGGAGATTCACAAATGATAGAGATATCAGATATAACCTATGGCTATGATGAAAAAATAATATTTAAAGATTTTAAATATTTTATAAAAAAAGGTGAATTCCTTATGGTTTTTGGAAAAAATGGTAGTGGGAAATCTACCTTGGCAAAATTAATAACAGGGATAGCTATCTCTGATAAAGGTAAAATTTTAATCGATGGACTAGATACTAGTACAGATGATATATGGGAGATAAGAAGATCTTTAGGAGTTATATTTCAAAATCCAGAAGATCAATTTGTAGGAACAACTGTATTAGAAGAGATGACCTTTATCCTTGAAAATTATGATGAAATAGATATTTGCGAGAAGATAGACGAAGCATTGAGAAAAGTAAATTTAATAGATAAAAAAAATGAAGAGATAGATTATCTTTCAGGGGGACAAAAACAAAAACTAGCTTTAGCTTCAGCTTTACTTTTAAAACCAAAATTTTTAGTTTTAGATGAAGCTAGTAGTATGTTAGATCCAAAAAGTAGAAAGGAGTTACTTATTCTATTAAAAAAATTAAATGAAGATGGAGTGACTATTATCTATATAACTCATTATTTAGAGGAGATAACCTATGCTTCTAGATGTTTATTGTTAGATGAAGGGAGGATAATAAAAGATGACTTACCCTCTATATTTTTAGAGGAAGATCTTTTAAGATATAATCTTATGATACCATTTCATTTGAAATTATTGATGAGATTAAATAAAAAAAATAAATTGAGAAAAGATTTTAGATTAGAAAATAGTCAAAGTGTGGTGGATGAGATATGTCAGTATCTGTAAAAGATCTCTCTTATGAAGGAGAAAATAATAAAAAAATATTAAAAAAAA
>DDQV01000173.1 GCA_002342785.1 Fusobacteriaceae bacterium UBA2433
TTTTTGATTTTTTGCCTCTCAATCCTAATAGTACCAATGGTTTAAAGGCTTTGTTATTTGCTTTATTTCAATTATAGAGGTACAAACACAAGGGGAACTTTTTAGAGGGGCCTTAAAAAGGAAATAAAGAAGGATTGTTGAATATATCTAATATTAACTTGATTATTTCAATAAATGTTAAAAAAGGTCAATATAAAACCATTAAAAGATTATTTTTTGAACAAAATCTTGACATTTTAATAAAAATTAAATATAATCAAGTAAATTTAATTGATGTTTAATAGTTTTCAATTGATATTTATTTATTTAATAGCATTTAAGATCTTATGGAGGTTAATAATGGCTACACTACGAGGAATCAAAAGAAATTTAATTGGGAAAAACACACCTATACTTTTTAGTAAAATTAGATCAACAATTGAAACAACTTTTTACAGAAATAATATTGTACAAGTAAATACATTAGAGGAAGCTTACAATTTAGCAAAAAATTCATCTGGAACGATTGTAACTGATTTTCCTGTTTATAAACCTGAAGAGATGGAACTTCCAGAGGATTCAAAGGTACTTATATTCAATGATGGAAGTAGAACAGGTAGAACTGCTGCTGCAAGAAAAATAATTGGAAATGAAGGTGTAGATGAGGAAAAATATGCAAACAAATTAAGAGATGCTGCATTTCAAAGCAGAAATAAAAAGATGTATTGTGCTTCTTGTGTTGTTGGTTTACATGAAGATTTTATGGTGAGAGCTCATCTAATTATTCCTGAAGGATATGAAAATCTTTTATATTCTTGGATGTTAAATTTTCAAGTTTTTGATAATGAATTTATAAAAAAATATAATGATTCTAAGATTATAGAAGAGGGAGATATTTTTGTATATTCTGACCCTGATTGGGAAGACAAAGAGCATCCTTTAGGATTGACTTTGTTTGATTCACAACATAATTGTTGTGCGTTGTTAGGGATGAAATATTTTGGAGAGCACAAAAAAGGAACCCTTACCTTAGCTTGGGCTATTGCTGCAAGAAATGGTTTTACTGCATGTCATGGAGGTCAAAAAAGATATAACCTTCCAAATGAAGAAAAATATGTTGTAAGTGTTTTTGGACTTTCTGGTTCAGGAAAATCAACTATTACTCATGCTAAACATGGTGGGAAATATGATATTACAGTTTTACATGACGATGCATTTATTATTTCAAATGAAGATGGATCATCTGTTTCTCTTGAACCTACATATTTTGATAAAACTCAAGACTATCCTACTGATTCGGAAGATAATAAATTTTTACTAACTCTTCAAAATTGTGCTGCAACTGTTGATGACAATGGAAAAATTGTTCCTGTAACTGAAGATATTAGAAATGGTAATGGAAGAGCGATTAAATCAAAATTATGGACACCAAATAGAGCCTATAAATTTTCAAAAAAATGTGATGCAATCTTTTTATTGATGAAAGATGAGAGTCTCCCACCTGTTGTAAAAATAAATTCTCCAGTATTAGGAGCAGTAATGGGAGCAACTTTAGCAACTAAAAGGACTACTGCAGAACATGTATTAAAAGCTGAAGATAGAGAAAAATTAGTTATAGAACCATATGCTAATCCTTTTAGAACTTATCCCTTAGCAGATGATTATAATAATTTTAAATCATTATTTGATAATATGGGAATAGAGTGTTATGTCTTAAATACAGGATTTTTCCTTCATAAAAAAGTGACACCTCAAATCACCCTTGGAATCATAGAAGATATTGTTGAGAAAAAAGCACAATTTAAAAACTTCGGTGATATGAATTGTATGCAATATTTAGAAATAGAAGGATATGAACCTCCAATTGAGGATGTAAACTATATAAATCTTTTAGAAATTAGAATGGAAAAAAGACTTGAAAATATTAATAACTTAAGAGGCTTTGACAGACTTCCTTATGAAGCAGGAGAAGGTTTACATAAAGTATTAGAAAAAATTAATTCATTGAGATAGATAGAATATTTAAATAAAAAATCAGCCTAGTTAATTAAGCTGATTTTTTTTATTTAAAATTTATAATCTACTGCTGTCCTTGCTTGTGTAACACCTTTTATAAATTTACCGACCTCTTTATGCTTTGGATGAATAGCATAGCCAGAAAGACCTTCAAAATTTTCAAATTCACTAATTAGTATTACATCATAATTTTCAGGAGCATAATCTTCGTCATTAATTCCAACTTCAATATATTTAAGTTCAGGAATCTCAACTTTTAATGCTTCTAATTTTTCTTTCATCATTTTTGCATTTATTTTTTTTGAATTGCCTAATGCCTCTTCTTTTAAATTCCACATAACAATATGTTTTATCATAAATATCACTCCTATTTTTAATTTTATAATAGATTATAGCATATATTTTATATGTTTTTTCTATTCTTTAAAAATTTAATAAAATAAAAAAAGGAGTTAAAAAATTAACTCCTTTTAGTCTCATGTTATTACAGGTAATTATAAAGCGTTAACTGCAGCAGCTAATCTAGATTTTTTTCTTGATACAGTGTTTTTCTTGAAAACACCTTTACTAGCAGCTTTATCTAATTCTTTATAAGTTACAGTTAATGCTGCTTTCGCTGCTTCTGCATCTTTAGCTTCGATAGCTGTTAATAATTTTTTTACCATAGTTTTAGTTCTAGATTTTACAGCTTGATTTCTCACTCTGTTTCTTTCTGCTGTTCTTATTCTTTTTTTACCTGATTTAGTATGTGCCAAATTAATTCCTCCTAAGAATTTAAAAATTTAATATTCAAAATAATATTTTACCTTGTAATAGTACCATATATTACAAGGAACGTCAAGATACTTCTCAACGAATGAGTTTAATTTGGTAAGTAAATAACAAGATTAGAGACCAATATTGTACAATAGACCGAATATATTATATCATATTTTTAATAACTTTAATACCAATTCTTTTTAAAGGCAAAAAAAGAAAGATTAACGAACAATATTTTTTAAAAAAATATTTTATTAATTTTATTTAGAAAAATTATTATATATTTAATCGAAAGTTATTGCTATTTTGTATGGAAATTAATTTTAGTATATTAAAATTGGACAAAAAAAATAAAAATATAAAACTAAATAAGAACATGTTTTAAAACCGTTGTTTAGTTCTTGACTTTTTTTAAAAAAGGAGTATAATACTCTTTGTTACTAAAAAAATGAACAATAGAAAGTAATTTTTTTTGGAGGTTGTATATCATGGTTTATTTATTATTAATAGTATCTTTTGTTATTTTAATTAAGGGTGCAGACGTTTTTATTGAAGGATCTTCTGTCGTTGCTAAAGCATTTAAAATTCCAGAATTAATTATTGGGATAGTCATCGTAGGATTCGGTACATCATTACCAGAATTTGCTGTAAATATGGCTGCTATTGTAAATAATTCAAATGAGATGGCAGTTGGAAATATAGTTGGATCAAATATATTTAATATCTTATTTATTGTAGGAGTAATCGCCATATTTAAACCTATGATTATAGATGAAAAATTAGCTTCATTTGATTTTCCACTAGCTATAATTGCTGCGATTATCCTTCCGTTTTTAGCTTTAGATGATACTTTTTTAGGTCTTGATAAAAATCTTACGAGGTTTGACGGTGCTATACTATTATTAATATTTGCTTACTTTGTTAAAGAAACAATAGGAAAATCTTTGATAGATCAAAAATATAAAGAGAAAAAAATGATGATCTATGAAATTGCAGATGGAACCTTCAAATTAAATAAATTTTTACATGGAAAAAAGAAAAAAAAACCATCTATAAAACATCTTTCTAAAGATATAGCAATGATTGTAATTGGATTAATTGCTGTTGTAAAAGGTGGAGATATGGTTATTGAATATGCGTCTGAGATTGCTACAACTTTTGGAATGAGTAAACATTTAGTGGGCCTTACTATTGTAGGAGTAGGAACATCTCTCCCAGAATTTGTAGTTTGTATAATGGCAGCTAGAAGGGGACAACAAGGTATTATTATTGGAAATATAGTTGGATCTAATACTTTTAATATATTATTTACTTTGGGAGCATCGATGGCTATAAAGCCAATTATAGTAGATCATTCTATGATCACAGATGCTATGAATGTAGGAATGGCTACAGTATTAGTGGGAGCTCTTGCAATATTAAATAAAAAAATTGGAAGATTGATGGGGTCTATATTGGTTTTAGTGTACATAGTTTATATGTATAGTATAATTAAAGGTGCATAATAAATTTGTGGAGGTAATATAACTATGATAAGAATAAAAAATATATTAAAAAAAAATAAAGAGATATTAATATATTCACCACTAAAAGGTGAAGTTATAGATTTAAAAGAAGTGCCAGATAGTGTTTTCACCAGTAATATTATAGGAGATGGATGTGCAATAATTCCAGAGCCAGGGGAAATTTGTGCATTGTTATCTTCCAAGGTAGAGATCTTTAAAACTAATCATCTTCTCATTTTTGAACCTAAAAAAGGTATTTATATTGTTATTCATTTTGGTGTAGGAACATCTCTTCTAGAAGGAAAAGGATTTGAAAGAATTGTAGAGTTGTCTCCTAAAAAAATGGTAGAAGTAGGAGATAGATTAATAAGTTATGATTTAGATTATTTAAAAGAAAATGCAAAATCTATAATTACCCCAATAATTGTAAGTGATGATAATATAGATCATATAGAATTACTTGTAGAGTTTGGAAAAAAAGTAGAAATAGGAGATCCTCTTATGAAGATCTTCCTCAAATAAAATTAAAAAAAGAGTGAATATTCACTCTTTTTTTTAAAATAAACTTCTTTGATCTGTATCACTTAATCCTTTTATTGAACCTAGTTCTTTTAATTTATCAATAATTGTGGCAGAAGCTTTTGTTCTTCTTTTTAGATCTTCATAGGATGAAAATGATCTTCCACTACGTTCTGCTAACATGTTTTCGACTACAGCTGCTCCCAATCCATTTACAGCAATAAGAGGTAATCTTATCTTATCTCCTTCAACTTTAAATTTAAAGCCATCAGATTCATATAAATCTACTCCTAAAAATTCTATTTTACGAGCATTCATTTCAAGAATAATTTCTGATAATGCCATCTGTCCTTTTTGTCTTACATCCATTCGAGGTTCATTGTTTAGTTCTTTTATCTTATTTTTTACACCATCTAAAGTTAACATAAAATCTGAATCAAAATCATCTGCTTTTCTAGTTAAATATGCAGTATAAAAAGCTTGAGGATAGTGAACTTTAAAATATGCAATTCTTACTGACATCATAACGTATGCTACAGCATGTCCTTTAGGAAACATATATTTTATCCTTTTACATGATTCTATATACCAAGAAGGAACTTTTTTTTCTTTCATGATGTTTGAATATTTTTCCCAAGTATCAGGCTCTTTACTAGGTCTTCCTTTTCTAACAAATTCCATAATTTTAAAGGCAAGACCTTTTTCAATACCTGAGTCAATAAGGAAGTTCATAATATCGTCTCTTACTGAAATTATTTCAGATAGAGTAGCTTCTCCTTGACGAACAAAATCTTGTGCATTGTTTAACCAAACATCTGTTCCATGGGAAAGTCCCGATATACGGCAAAGTCCTGCAAAAGTTGTTGGTTTTGTATCTACTAACATTTGCCTTACAAATCCAGTACCAAATTCTGGAACTCCATAAGTTCCAACTACTGAGCCTATCTCATCTGGAGTAACTCCCAATGATTCAGTAGAAGAAAAAAGTTTTAAAGTTTTTGGATCAGTAAGGGGGATATCGTAAACATTAACTTTTGTTAAATCTTGTAATAATTTAATTGTTGTTGGATCATCATGACCTAATATATCTAACTTTACAAGTTGTTCATCCATAACATGATAATCATAATGAGTAGTTATAGAAGTAGAATTTTGATCATTTGCTGGTCTTTGTACAGGAGTGAAATCATAGATAGATTTACCTTCAGGAACAATAATCAATAGCGATAGGTAACCTTTTGAAATTATCTCCAAGTTTTCCCCCGCTCCACACCGTACGTGAGACTTTCGGCTCATACGGCGCTCCATCAATATTAACCTATTTAAATAACAATATTTCCTGCTTTCTTACGAAGCTTATTGAGTTTATTCATTTCTATTTCGTTTAAATTCACTTTACTAAGATATTTGTTAATCGTTTCAAGTTTTGTTGCATGAATAAGTTTATGTACTATATTAGTTACTAGTACTAGATTTCTATAATTATCAGTTCCTCCAAACTTTCTAGGGTTTATATGATGTAAATCCATATATCCTATAAATATTGGGAATTCTGAAACATAACAGTAACCTCTTTGAGAAATATATTTACTTATTAAAACATCGTTCATTTCAATACTTTGGTAAGGATTTCCTTTTCTAAGTTCATTTAATGTATATTCATCAATTGCTTTTAAATTTTTATGTATATATTGTCTGCCTTCTTTTGTATAGTCACAAATTTGTTGTTTAAAGTTCATAGGTGGAGTGTTTTTAATTCCTAATAATGGAAATAGTTGGATTCCACATATGGCAAAACTTTTATATCCTTTATTTTCATAATTATTAATATAGGCTTGACTTTTATATCCATTTTCTGATACATGATTTCTAAGTCTACATTTCAAGAATTTAGTATATTTATATGCCCATTCATCCAAATCTAAGTATACGTTACTAGCTATTTTATAATACATTTGAATACTTAGTATGTATGCATTTAGCCTTAATACTTTGTATTTGTGTGTATTTTTTTGTATATTTTTAACTAGTTCTTTTAGTTTCTTTTGAATTTTTATACTATTTCCTTTTGGTATATAAGTTCTGAGAATGTAATTTCCTCTTACTTTGTTTAGGCTTTTAAAAGCTTTCATTTCAAATCCGAGGAATTCGCTTCTTCTTTTAACTAAATTTATTATTTTACTTTTTTCTTCACTAATATCTAATTTAAGGTTATTTTTCAACCACTTTTTAGTAGCATAGTATATCTTTTGAGCTGTTTTGTAATCTCTGCAAAAAATTTTAAAATCATCTGCATATCTTACAATGAACATCTCTTTTAATTTACTTCCGCTTTCCCTTAATGCCCTATATTTCTTAGTGTTGTTATAATAAGAAGAACCACAGGGTTTGCCTGATTGACTTTTTCTTGTTTTTGCAGGGAATGTATCCCATTGGCTTGCAATCCACCAATCAAATTCATTAAGATAGATATTAGCAAGGATAGGAGATAAAATACCTCCTTGGGGAGTACCTTTTTCAGGAATCCCTTCTCCTTTTACTTCGGCTTTGAGCATTTTCTTTATAATCATTAGTATTCTTTTATCTCTTATTCCACAGTTCCATAATTTCTTTATTAATATATTATGGTTGACGTTATCAAAGAAACCTTTTATGTCAACATCTACAACATATGTTAGTTGATTCATATTGGTTAAATGCATACATCTACTCATAGCATTTTTAACACTTCTATTAGGTCTGAAACCATAAGAATGATTATAAAATTTTGCTTCGACAATTGGTTCTATAATTTGTTTTAAGCATTGTTGAATGAGCCTATCATCAATAGATGGAATTCCTAAGGGTCTAAGTTTCCCATTTTTCTTTTCTATATAAACCCGTTTTACAGGTTTTGGATGATAATCTCTTAATAAACTTTGAAATTTACCTAAGAATTTCTTTTCAGATAGTTTTTCTAAGTTACGTATATCCCTATTGTCGGTTCCTGCTGTTTTAGAACCCTTATTGCTTTTTATATTTCTATAAGCAAGTTTGATATTATTGATACTAGATACTAATGGATACAGATTCTTGAAAGTACTACCGCTTTTTGATAATTCAAATAATTTATCAAATGTTGGTTGCATTCCATAATATTCATTGTGTCTAAGTCTTCCGACAGCAGTTCCCATCAAATCACCTCACTTTACAGCTTGTATGTGATTTTCTTTTAAATCTTATTCGAAATAGGAAATTATAATTGTTATTTATTATTTAATGTTAAATATTGACTTGGGGCTATCCCTCCACCGTTTATTATCACGGTTTCATCGGTACTATACCCCTACTCTCACAATAGTAAATGAATTTCGAGATCTTCGTTAAGTTCTCTTATATCAACCTATCCGTCTTACAAACGTTTAATTAATAGTCTATTGCTTTCCACGTTCCATATATCTTAGCTGTGCATATGACCTTAGGTGCTTTCTTTACTCCGTCTAACTCTATACCAACCTTGATGGTATCCCGATTTTCATAGTGGACAATTTTACTAATCGGTGTTTAGAATGCGGTTTTCCCGCCCCATAGCATTTTCTGTTATGTCCCCGTATCGGAGTTTTCATTCGAAAGTTCGTCAGAGTCCTCTTGTATCAAACTCATTCTCACCATAGTCATTTTATAGCCTCCCAGCCTATCACTACTCGCCCACCTCTGGGTCGCATTTCGCCGTCATCACACGGTACGGTAGTTCTTAGCTGACTTCACCTAGCTTAATACCTTTAACATTTGTAAGTAGTTAAACGCATTTAGGAGCCTTAGAGAGAATATTTCAGAAACATTTTGGTTTTCTTCATTCTATTCTTCAGATATATAGTTGTAATTACTTTCTCAATTGAGATGTAATCCTCGCTTTTCGATACATAATTCTTAAACTTATCTTATTACCCAATAAGTAAATTATGCACTTATAGCGAAACGTGTCGCACTCCCACCAGGATGTTGTCCTGTAGTTTTTTTAACTCCTTCACATTTTTTGGCTATTCTTTCCATCTCAGCCCCTCTCATGGGCTGGTTATTTTCTTCAGAAAATTTTCTAACATATCCATAGGCATTTCTTTCTGCCAAGGTAGAAATGGTTCCTGCTTTAAATACATTTTTTTCTCCGAATAAAACTTCACAATATTTGTGGATAGTTCCTTGATATTCTCCAGAAAAATTGAGATCTATGTCAGGTACTTTATCTCCGTTGAAACCCATAAATACTTCAAATGGTATAGAATGACCATCACGTGTTAATTCAGTTCCACATTCAGGGCATTTCTTAGGTGGAAGATCTACTCCACTTCCCTCTTTATCCATAAATTCTGAATATTGACATTTAGAACATATGTAATGGGGATAAAGAGCATTTACTTCTGTTATATCCATCATAAATGCTACTAAAGATGATCCTACAGAACCTCTTGATCCTACAAGATATCCATTATCTAAAGATTCTTTTACTAATTTTTGAGCCGATAGATATAGTACTGCAAAGCCATTTCCAATGATAGCTTTTAATTCTCTTTCTATTCTTTTTTCTATATGGGGTGGAAGTGGATTTCCATAAATTTTATAAGCTTTATTGTAAGTCATATCTTTTACTTCTTCTTCGGCGTTATCCATCTTAGGAGGATAAAATCCATCTGGAATAGGTTGAACTTTTTCAATCATCTCATTAATTTTATGGGTATTATGTATGACTACATCATTTGCTAATTCTTCTCCTAGATATGAAAATTCTTCAAGCATTTCATTGGTAGTTCTAAAATATAACTGATTATCATATTGCCACGAATTAAATGCCATCCCACTACCATATCTAAGAACACTCCGAGTAAGATATTCTTCTGGATTAAGATACTGAACATCTCCTGTAGCCACAACGATCTTATTTTGTTTTTTAGCTAAATCTATAAAAAATTTATTCATTTCAATTATACTATCATATGATTCAACTTCTTTTTTTTCTACTAATTCTGTATATGTACCTCTTGGATGAATCTCAAAATAATCGTAGTATTTAGCTAACTCTTCAATCTCAGATTTAGCAGTACCACGAAGATATGCTTTTGTAAGTTCCCCTTCATTTCTAAAAGTACCACTACCACTACTAGCTATAATTAATCCTTCTCGAAGTTCTGTAAGAAGAGACTTAGGTATTCTAGGTTTTTTTTGACCATAAAAATCAATGTGAGCCCTTGAAACTAATTCATACAAATTTCTTAAACCTTTTTGATTTTTAACTAAGATCATGGTATTAAATGTATCCATGAGTCTTATGTCTGTCTCGTAAACATTATCGATCTCACTTAATTTATAAGCTCCCTTTGTTAAAACCATATTCATCATCTTTACAAATATATGTGCTGTGGCTTCAGCATCATCTACAGCTCTATGATGATTATCAAGTTCTACTCCTAGATGTTTTGCCATGGCTTTTAGATTATATCTTTTTAATTCTTTTAGGATATTTTTACCCCACAAAAGTGTATCTATTACAGCAGGATCATAATCTTGATCTAACTTAGCTTTTAATTTTGTTTGAATAAATCCAATATCAAATTTTGCATTATGAGCTACCATAGTAGCATCTTTTGAAAATTCTAAAAATTTTGGTAAAACTTCTTGGATTTGAGGAGCATCTACTACCATTTCATCGGTAATTCCAGTAAGTTTAACTATATTTTCAGGAATAGGTTTGTTGGGATTAACAAAGGTAGAAAATCTATCGATAATTTTTGTTCCCTTTAATCTAACCGCTCCTATCTCTGTTATTTCTTCATTATGAGGATCAAATCCAGTAGTTTCTATATCGAATACTATATAAGTTTCATCTTCTATTACATTATCTCTTGCATTTTTTACCATCTTAATAGCATCATCTACTACATAAGCTTCACAACCCATTATTACTTTAAAATCTTGCATTTTTTTAGCTGCGTTAAAGGCAAATGGAAATGAATGAGTTACCCCAAAATCTGTAATGGCTATAGCTTTATGACCCCAAGAATGAGCATGTTTGACAAGATCTTTTGAATCTATAAGTCCAGACATATCGCTCATCTTAGTATGAGCATGAAGTTCAATTCTTTTTATATTTGCTTCATCCTTTCTTAGAATAGTTTTGGATTCGATGGAATTTACATTTGTAGCAGCCAAGATATCTTCATTGTTGGTATATTGATCATTTTCTTTTTTTCCTTTTACTTTGACCCACATTCCGGCATTGATATCTATTTTATTTTCTATTTTTGTAAATATTTTAATAGAGATAGAATCTTTATGATTAGTTATTCCAAATTTTACAATTCTCCATTTATTTTTTATTTCAATTTGTTCAACTTTAAAAACTTCTCCCTCTAATGTACAAAGTTCTCCAGGATAGATTTCATTAAATTCTAAAAAATCATTTGTTACACCCTTGATCATTCCCCTTCCAAATATAATTTTTTTTCCTTCACTACTTTCAATAACTTTAATTTTTTCCATATCTCTTGGTTCAGTTCTTTTGGGTTGTTCTATGAGTTCTTTTACAGGATTATTTAATTGGATCTCTTTATTAGATCTTTCAATCTGTTCTTTGGTGATCTTAATAATTTCATTATCCATATCTTTAATTTCTTTTGTAAAATCACCTATAAGAAGACGGATATCTAGATTATTTATCCCATATCTTCCTAATCGAGTATTTAATTTAACATCTACTTCAGCTTTTATAAGATTATCTAAAGATACTTTATCTTTTAATTCTAGATCTATATGTTGATCGTGGATATAGATTCTATATAGATGTAAAAAAGATCTAGAGGGTGCACTGGTAGTTTTTAATTCTTTGATAATTCTCTCTACAACTAATTTAATATCCATTTTAGTTAAATTAATATTTTCAAATTCAATTCCTAAATCTAATTTTAGTTTATCTCCAAATTTTTTGTTGATTTCATTTTGAATGATATCTAGTTCATCTAGATTCTGTGGATTTTTCACCACACATAATAACTCTATTTTTTTTAATTTTTCATAGATGGTTATTTCTTTTAATTCAATATTTTTTACTCCTACAGACTCAAAAAGATTTTTTTTAGGTCTTATTTTTACTATATTTCTAGGCATATTACCTCCCTATTTTTGCATTAAACAATTTAATTTATTCCTTGTATTATAATATAATTTTTTTCAATCATCTAATTATTATATCATAGTCTATAAATAAATTTTATGATTTTTTACAAAAAAGAATAGGGGAAAATTATATTTAATTTTAAAAAATAAAAAAATAAAAATTTAATGTATATATATTAATGTTCTATTTTAGGGTTAGACAATGAAATGAAATAAGGTTGAAGTTATATTTTGATACATTATTTTTTATGAAATGACAGTATTCGAACTAATTTTAATTAAAACACTTGACTAATTTTAACTTATATGATATTATTAATTATCATTCATATTTTCGAATAGTCCAAGAAATTAGAAATGAAATAAAAATAATGCCGAAAAACTGTAGATGATGAGATCTATGACTGCGGTAACAAAAGGGAGAAAAAATGACAAAAATAATTTATATGTTGAAAGTTTCAACGGTATTTTCAGTAATGATAAGTGTATCTTTAATTTTAGCTAGATAAACTATACTAAAATAACATAAACAAAAAAGCCAACTATTAATTTAGTTGGCTTTTTCTGTTTATGAAAATTATTTTTTTTTTTAATAAAATAAACTTTACTGTTTTTATAAACTTTACTTTTGAATAACTGTTATGATATAATTATGAATAGAGAAGGAGGTGAATTTTTGAAATATTACATCGATTTTTATATCAATAATAAAACCCATGAAATTCATCAATTTGGATGTGACTATATACCCACTGAAAATATAATTTATTTAGGAATCTATAGTAACTTAGATACTGCATTAGTTAGTGCTAGATCTAAAGGATTTACAAGTGCTTTTACATGTAATTATTGCAACATAATATTTTAAAGGAAAAGGAGCGACTCTATGGCTCCTTTTTTATTTGTATAAATTTAATTTAAGCGTATCTATACTCTATCTTATTATATTTAAAAAAATCATCGATTAAATATAATTTATTTTCTATAAAAATATCTACGATTTTAGGAGAAAATTGAGTTCCCTTATTTTTAATAAGATCTTTAATGGCTTCCTCTTCACTTAATTTATTTTGGTATGGTCTCTCAGATGTCATTGCATGCCAACAATCTGCTACAGATATGATTTGAGATAATAATGGTATCTCTTCTCCAATTAATTTATTTGGATAACCTCTTCCATCCCAACGCTCATGATGAGATAAAACATATTTTGAGATATCTTGTAAAGTTTCATTTTTTGAGAGGATCTCATAACCTATTTGTGGATGTTTTTTTATAATTTCAAATTCTGAGTCTGTTAGTTTTTCAGTTTTATTTAATATACTAATAGGAATTATGATTTTTCCAATATCATGCATCAAAGCAGCCCAATATAAATTTTCAAGTTGTGTTTTATCTAATCCTAATGTTTCACCTATTTTCACAGCAAACATTGCTACAAGTTCAGAGTGTCCCTTTGTGTATTCATCATGGAATTCCAATGCTGTAATAAAAGATTGTACAATATCGTTATGTAATATTTTTTTATAATCACTATATTTTTTAATTTTGTAGAAATCTATATTTGTATTTAATTTTTTTAATTTTTTTAGATTGAAACCTATGGAATCTATATATTCCACTTTACCATTATTGATGATATAAGCATTACCTAAATCACTTTCACTTGAGATAGTCGATGCGATGTTAAATATTTCTTTTTTTAAATATTTATCATCGTATTCTATTAAACTTAACATCTTGATAGATAGATCAAATAAATTCTTCATATAGTTTCTGCATGATAAGTGTATAGGATTCTTATCACACCCCTCCTTATTTATTTATTTATTTATTTATTTTAAACATCCTATAAATATTTATATATTTTAATTTTGGAAATATTAATATTAATTTTTCAGTTTTCAGTTTTATTTTAAGAGTTCCTATAGTATAATATCCTAATAACAACTAATTACTCAAATTCTTTAAAAAATTGGATAAAAACTGAATTTTTAAAGGGTTTTTATTCAGTTTTTTACATAAATTGAATTTTAGTAGAAATAAATGAATATTAACTATATAATACAACTATATTTTAGGAGGATAAATGGAAAGTAAAATATTTGAAATGGCTAAAATATATAAAATAACTTTTAAAGAACTAGGCTGTAAGGGACTTAGTTCGACTTATCTTACTAAAATAAAAAAAGGACATAGTTCTTTTAAAGAGAAACATATCCCTTTATTGGTAGATTCTTTTAATAGAATTTTTCTAGAAAGAAATATAGATCGAGTTCTCACTGTAGAGGAACTATATATAACTCCACAACAAGAATTAGATCAGCTAGTTAATGAAAGTATTATAGATAAAAGTATCTATTCCAAGGAAAAACAAGAAAAGATTGAGTTATTTAGAAGAAAGAAAGAGGTTCATAATCCTAAATATCAATATATTATAGCTAAACATAATCAAAAAATAGGTGAAATAGAGAAGTCTCTGAGAATTTATTACGATCTTTTAAACAATTTTAATTGTCCTGAATTTTTTTATTCTATTCTGATTGAGATTATTAGATTAGAAAAATTAGAAATTACTTATGAGATATATCAAAAATATCAAAAACAGATCGAACGAGCACCATATAAGACAAAACCACTTTTAATCTATAATACTGGGGTTAGCCTTTTAATGACTAAAAAATATAGTAAGGCTATATATTTTTTTAAAGTCATTGTTGAGATGAAAGAGATAACAACAAATTATTATTATTCTTATAACAACTTGGGAATTTGCTATCAAAATCTAGGGGAATATGAAGAAGCCATCGAACACTTTAAAAAAAGTGTAAGTGATCCACTGGATTATTATAATTTGGAGATTTGTTATACCAATATCATCTCTTGTGCTAAGGAGATGGAAAATGAGATATTAGCAAAGGTTACTGTTAATAAACTCGAAAGTATCCTCAAAAAATTAAAAAATAAAGTTTTATATCAAACTTATTGGAATTTGGGGTTGTCCTATCTATATCTAAAGGAAGAAAAAAAAGCTATTGTTGCATTTGAAAGGGAGATCTCATTTCCTTTAGATCTCAACCATCGTTTTTTTAATCCAACTAAATATTTAGATTCTATAAAACATCTGGTCGTACTCTATGGTCATCAACCATTAAAGCAGCAGGAATTGATAAAAATAATCTGTAAGATACCAAAAAAAATGATGAGTTATGAATTTTCTATGTATATATTAAAATTTTATCTAGATAATTCTTTAGAATATGAAGCTAGTCTTCTTATTCAAAAAATAAAATTATAAATTAAAAGGGGAGGAATTAAAATGAAAAAAAAATGGTTAGTATTAATAGGAGTATTGTTACTTTTCAGTCTTACTTTTTCTAATAAAGATGCTGGAATGCAAAGAGTAGATCCTGGAACAAGAACTGATAGATCTATCAATTCTGAAAAATTCTAAAAAAAAAAGCCCTTAGACTGTATCTAGTTTAAGGGTTCTTTTTTTAATAAGATTTTAAAAGATTATATATAATAAAGTGGAGGACGATCATGAGAACAATATTAAAACAAAAAATTATCTCTGTTTCTAATGAGAATAATGAGCCTGATCTATTGATGGAAGTTGCCCAGTGGTGGATAAAAACTCATAGGTTAAATCATTTTGAAAAAGCAACAAAAATTAAAGAAATAGTTGAAAACTCTTAAAAAAATTGAAAATTAGAATTTTTGACCTTTTTTTTTTCCAAAATAGTAGTGTTTTTATTATTTTTTTACAAATCTAAAATTTCATTATATACTTTCATTAAAATTAGGAGGGGTTATGAAAAATAAGACATTTGAACTTGTAAAAAAATATAGGATTGGGATAAAAGAGCTTGAAAATTCTAAGATGAGTTTATCTTTAATATATAAGATTAGGAGTGGAAAGACTCCATTAAAACCAAAACATCTACCATATTTAGTTGTTTCACTTAATGACGCATTGAGGAAAAGAAATATAAATAAGATTCTTACTATGAAAGAACTATATATCACTCCCCAAGAGGAGTTAGATCAATTAGTCGATGAGAGTATCAAAGATAAAACTATCTATTCTAAAGAAAAACAAGATGAGATAGAAATATTTGAAGTTGAAAAGGAAGTTCATAGCCATAAATATAGATATATTATGGCCAAATACAATCAAAAAATAGGTAAAAAGGAAAAAGCATTAAATATCTACTATAATCTTTTAAACAACTTTTCTTGTTCTGTCTTTTTTTATTCAATCTTAATTGAGATAATTAGATTAGAAAAAATAGAATTAGTCTATGAAATATATTTGAAATATAAGGTAAAGATCGATAGAGCATCAAAAAAAACAAAAGCTATATTAATATATAATACTGGGGTGAGTCTTTTAGAAACTAAGAGGTGGGATAAAGCTATTTATTTTTTTGAAATTATAGTTGGTATGGAAGAGATTACAAGAGATTATTATCATTCCTATAACAATCTAGGTATTTGTTATCAAAGCTTGGGAAGATATGAAAAAGCTATTGAATGTTTTCAAAAAAGAATAAGTGATCCATCAAATTATTATGACTTAGAAATTTGTTATACGAATATCACATCTTGTGCTAAAGAGATGAAAGATAAAAAATTATTAAGGACAACTGTTGAGAAACTTGAACAAATATTAAAAAAATTAAAAGATGAAACTTTGTATCAAACTTACTGGAATCTAGGACTATCATATCTATATTTAGGAAGTAAAACAAAAGCTATAGATTCCTTTGAAAGGGAGATTTCATTTCCCTTAGACCTTAATCATCGTTATTTTAATCCGAAAAAATATTTAGACTCTATCAAACAACTTGTTGTACTCTATGGGAATGAAACATCAAAACAGCAAAGTTTAATAAAAATAATTTGTAAGATACCAAAAGAAATAATGTCCTATGATTTTTCTATGTATATATTAAAGTTTTATGTAAATAATTCTTTAAAAAATGAAGCTAATCTTCTTATTCAAGAAATACAATTGTGATATACTTATCTATTTCTCAATCTTTTCTTTAAATCATTATTATGTTATAATGATTACAAAGTTAAAATGGAGGAATATTATGGATAAAAAAATAAATAAATTTCTTGGGGCACACGTTAGTGCCTGTGTCTTCAAAGGTAATAAAAAAAGATTCTAATTTTAACTCCCTACAACTATAGAGTGGGAATAGATTTTGACTAATTTATACCAATCTAATCAAACCTAAAGCCTTGAAAACCATTTATTTTTAAGGACTTAAAGCTTAAACTAACATCTTAACCAATCTAACTAAATCTAATAAATGTGACTATAAATGTGATTATCACTTTTATAGTTACATTTTTATTTTACTTAGGTTTTATCTTACAAAACTTATTACCTTTGTATATTTCTCAATCAAATTTATTTTAAATGTTTTTTTTCTAAAAATAAAATTTTAAAAATTAATAAAGTAATATGCTATATTTTAAGTAATGAAAAAATATAATAAAGACATTAATTTTAGGAGGAGTAAATGAATAACTATGAAGCGAGAATACTAAGTGAAAGAAATGATTACACAGGAGCATTAGAAAAAGTAGAATTAATTACTAAAATTTTAAATAAAGATGTAGACTTTTTGAAAAATCAAAAAGTTCTTGCTCTATATGGAGACTGGGGAAGTGGGAAAAGTAGTATTATACAAACATTATTAAACCACGAAAATATAAAAAGACAATATAAGCCTATTTTATTTGAAGCTTGGGAATATGAAAAAGATAATAATTTAAGTTTATCTCTTTTTGAAATGTTATTGAGTCATTCGACAAAAAAATCAAGAGATGATTTAATAAATGTATCCAAATCTTTTTACTCTATTGTTAAAGGTGCAGCTAAGGGTGTAACTTTTAATATTCCTTTGGCTGGAAATCTTGATTGTAGTAAAATATTTGAAGAACTTGAGAAGCTTCAAGAGGGGTATTTTAAGAAATCATTTCATTCAGAAAAAGAAGATCTTAAAGCCGAGTTTAATAAAGTAATTGATAGTATTGAAAAGGATGGAAAACTACTAATCTTTATAGATGATTTAGATAGATGTGAAAATGAAAATATAATAAGTTTAATAACTTCAATAAAACATTTATTTACTTTATCTGATGATATTATATTTATAATGACAATAGATAAAAATGCAATAACTCAAGCTTTAAAAGTAAAATATGGTGAAAATAGTGAGAAAGCTGAAGAATATTTAGAGAAGATATTCCCTCTTAATTTTTCTTTAAATAAAAGTTTAAATTACGATAAATATTTCGATGAATTAAGGATTGAAAAAAGTCAAATTCGGAATGATCTTAATCAAAATGAAGATCAGAAGATTAGAACTTGTTTAAAGGATTTTTTTATAAAATATGATGTAATAACACCAAGAAAGTTTATAAGGGTTTTAAATAAGGTTAAGTTATTAGAAATTTTTAATGAAGTTCAAAGTATGACTGCGGAAAATTATAGAGCCTTTTTATATTTAACTGCATTTAATCTTTTTACATTAGCAGAATATAATAGAGAAGGGTATAATAATTTTTTTAAAACATTAAAAAAAAATAATTATTCATCTAATTACCGGAACGCATTCGAAGTCCAGAAAGGAGACAAACAAGAGTTAAATCCAATTTATGATTATTTAACCCGATTTGAAAATCGTTTTCCTTTAGAATTATATAGAGATTTTAAAGAGATTTTAAAGATTATTGAAATATTAGTATAAATAACTCTTTATTTATTATAAAAATTGAATTAAAATGTTTATTTTTACTAATTTCATTAAGAAAAACCATAAGAGAAAAACAAGGGTTACTTTGCTCCTCCATTTTGGGGAGCAATTAAATTTTAAAAAAAAGGCTCTAAAAGAACCTTTTTTGTTAATTTAAACTAAACTCATTGCTCTATTAATAGCTTCTTCTTCAATAGAGTTAATAGATTTACTGGCTCCTATAGCTCCGCTCGCATGAGCAGTAAAAATTCTAGTTGGTTTCATTGTATTATTTTCATCTACTTTAATAGTTGCTTTAACAATAAGATAACTACCTATAGATGGATTTATAACTTCTGTCTGTACAGTATAGTCCCTATTATAATTATTAATTTTCTCTTTCATAATTATTCCTCCCCTCTTTTAATTAACACAATATTTTAATATATTTTTTAATCTTATAGTAATAAAATTATAGATTTATCACTTCTATTTTTTCTTTATCTGTTTTCTCATAAACTAAAGTAAAAATAATAAGAATACCACTAAGACATTTGCTTTCATATTAACTTTGGGTCAACGAAACAAACTTTTTTTCATTTACAACGTTAATAACATTTTATAGTAATCTTCTATTTCATTAAATCTTAATTTTTCATTACTTGGTTGATCATTGTTAACATTAGCTCTTTTTCTAGCTAATTTCCATGGTGTCTCATCATGGGATAATTTTTCTAAATCTTTTGCTCCAAAGTTACCATAACCCTTTAAAATTTTTAAAATAAATTTTTTTAAACTTTCATTTTTTAAATCTAAATTAGAATTATATTCATGAGGAATAGTATCATGACCATATTTATTGTATTTAAAATAAACATTTTTAAATACAGGACCATGAACCCAAGCTTCAGCAGGTTCTTCTATTAAAGATTCGCCAAACAATCCAATATGATTACTATTAACAAAATACATTAATTTTTGTAATTTCAAATGACTAGGAAAATCCTTTAATTCTTCACTAGGATAAATATTTAAAATAATTTCTGCCATATTTTCAGAGCTAAATTTTTCGTTATTTAATTCATAATCTTCTTTTTTTAATTTTAATTTAAAATGTTTAAGAGCTTTAACCCGATCACTTATTTTTTCTAATTCTTCTTTAAATTTTTTCTCCCCTAAATTTTTTTTTAATTTTTGACAAGTTCTAAAATTTTCTAGAAATAAAATAGGGTTTTCTCCTATCGCTTTTATTAAATTATTTTGTGCTGTATCTTGAATAGAACCATTTTCATATCTTGTAATTGTTTTATCTCCTAATCCAAGAACTTGAGCAAAAACTACTTGTGTCACATTAAAACAATTTCTTATTTCTTTTATTTTTTCTGGTCTTAATAAATTATTATTTTTTCTATATTCATTAAATAATCTAACATCATTTTCTTGCTCTAATTTCGGATCAAAAATTTCTTTTCCAGTTATTAAATCTATTTTTATTTTTTCTAAAAAAGTAACATTTTCACTTTTTACTTTAGTTGTTGTTTTTGTTTCTATGAATTTATATTCCATAATTAACTCCTCCCTCTATAAGGATATTTCAGTGTATCTTTTGGGGAATGACAAGACCAACATATTATTTTTTCATCCTCTTTCTCTTCTAATGTAAATTTTAAATATATTTCTTTATTAAATATTTCTTTATTAAATATTACTACACCAAATACCCAAAATATATTACCCCTAGACTTTTTTATATCTTTTTTAGGACCTTCACAATAATTATTTATATCTAATTTTTGTGATACATCTTTTATTTCATTTTCAAAATCGTCATAAGTAATTGCAAGATCTCTTCTTAATTTTCTATAAGTATCTATGTTTTTATCAGTTCTATATATTTGAAATCTATTTTTTTTCAATAATTTCTTTAGTTTTTTTAAAAAATATTTAATCATGGGAACTTTCATATTTATAAGAATCCTCCTTATACTTTGAAAAAAGTACCATATGATACTTTTGTTAAGTATAACATATTTTACTTTGATTTTCTACTAATTTTAACCACTTATTTTTCAATTTATCTTGTGATTGTTTTATTTTTTATCTTGATATATTATATCAAGATTTTTTTATAAATATAATGAAATTAAAAATTAAGAGGGGAAAAATGAAGTTTTTAATATCTATAGGAGATAAAAAAAGAATTACTAAATTTTAGTAATTCTCTTTTTTTAATTATTTTTTCTTTGTACTCTTAGATGGTTTTAATTTACTAGTATTACCTGGAGTACTTTTGTTATCTCTAAGTCTTTGATCAACTTCTCCTGTAGACTTAGCGATTCTTTTTGGTCCTGGTTTTAATGCCATGCTTTTTCACCTCACATTTTAGAATGATTTCATTATTAAATATAGCTTATTTTAATTAAATTACCAAACTAAAATAATGCGATCTGACAAAATCATGGTAAAATATTAAAAAATTAAAATGTATAAATAAGATGGAGGATAAAATATGAGAATGATATTGAAGCAAAAAATTATTTCTGTTTGTAATGAAAAATAGCAAAGAAAGGGAACAATGTCGGATTGTCTTTCTATGCATTTTTTGCCAATAAAAATGATGACCCAGAACTATTAATGGAAGTTGCAAAATGGTGGATAATGATTCATAAGTTAGACCATTTTGAGAAAGCAGTAAAAATTAAAAAGATAGTTGAAGAATTTTAATTAGGTCAGATTATATTATTTAGACTATTCTTAAAATCCAGGCGAACGCTTTCTTCTGCAACGCAGAAGTTCCAATGTTTAAAGAGTCAAGGGATCTCCCTTGCACGGCATAACTCTAGTTATGCGTAAGCATTCACTCCTAAAATAAAAATATTGGAGTGAACTAAAAAAGGGATATTTCTAAATATCCCTTTTAATTTATTCTTTATACCCCAAAAATAATTCTTTTATCGAATTGGCTCTCCTAAAAATTTTAAACTGAAATAATTTGGTTTTATGACTCCATGGGTCTATCTTAAACTCTAATCCTTTTCCTTTAATTCTGAATCCTCCAAACCCAATAACACCTTATATTTATCTAATT
>DDQV01000169.1 GCA_002342785.1 Fusobacteriaceae bacterium UBA2433
GCATGTGGTCTTGCTTGTTCTACTGAGGGAGTTCCTACAAAAGCAGGAAACTACCAAATAGATCTTCTTTTAGCAAATGTCTGTAAACAAAATATAACAAGATTTCCATATGAAATAGCTAGATTAGCTGAAGATATTGCAGGTGGATTAATGGTAACTATGCCTTCAGATATAGATTTCCAACATCCTGTAATTGGAGAATATTGTAAAAAATATTTCGCTGGAGACAGTAAAGTGCCTGTAGAAAATCGTCAAAAAGTTCTTAGATTTATTGAAAATCTAACTTTAGGTGCTTCTGCTGTAGGATACAGAACTGAATCGATGCATGGTGCAGGTTCTCCTCAAGCTCAAAGAGTAATGATAGCTCGACAAGGAAATATTGAAGGAAAAAAACAATTAGTTAAAGATCTTACAGATATAAAATAATATTAATAGAGAGGCTTCGGCCTCTCATAATAATAAGGTGATTATAATGATTCAAAAAATAGAAAAAATAATAACAGAAAAAATTAAACCTGCTATACAAGAACATGGTGGAGATATTAAAATAATATCTTTTAAAGAAGGAATTTTAAATATAAAATTACTAGGAAGTTGTGTAGGATGTTCTTATGCTAAAAGTACTACATTAGAAAATATAAAAAAGGTAATTTTTTTAGAAAATTTAGGAGTCAAAGATATTATCCTAGAAACTGGAGTTTCAGAGGATCTCATAGAGATGGCTAGAAAACTTTTAGCTAAAAAAAATACATAAATATAAAATATACAATAAAAGGAGTGAAAATAAATGGAGTGGGAAGAACTGTATAAAAAAAAATTAGTATCTCCAGATGAAGCAATCTTAAATATAAATTCTCAAAGTAGAATAGTAGTAGCTCATGCATGTGCTGAACCAAAAATTTTAGTAGATGCTTTAGTTAAAAATAAAGAACATTTTGAAAATTCAGAAATAGTTCATATGGTTGCTATGGGAAAAGCTGAGTATGTTAATAGTGATATGAAAAAACATTTTACTCACAATGCATTATTTGCAGGAGCTAGCACCAGAAAAGCAGTTCAAGATGGAAGAGCTGATTTTACCACATGTTATTTCCATGAAGTACCAAAATTATTTAAAGAGGGATATCTTAAAGTAGATGTTGCTTTAATACAAACAAGTCTTCCAGATGAACACGGAAACTGTAGTATGGGAATATCTATCGACTATATCAAATCAGCTTCGGAAAATGCAAAACTTATTATTGCTCAAGTAAATAAACATATGCCAAGAACAATGGGGGATTCTTTTATCCATGTTTCAGATATAGATTATATTGTAGAGCACTCTGAACCTTTAATTGAATTATGTCCCCCTAAAATAGGAGATATTGAAAAAGCTATTGGAAAAAATTGTGCATCTCTTGTAGAAGATGGTTCTACCCTTCAGCTTGGTATAGGAGCTATTCCAGATGCAGCTCTTCTATTTTTAAAAGATAAAAAAAATCTTGGAATTCATTCTGAAATGATCTCTGATGGTGTTTTAGATCTAGTAAAATCTGGTGTTATAAATAATAAAGCTAAAAATTTTCATACAGGAAAGATGATTGTTACTTTTGTAATGGGTACTAAGGCACTTTATGATTATGTAGACAATAATCCTTTAGTCGAGTTTCATCCAGTAGATTATGTTAATAATCCTATAATAATAGCCAACAATGATAAGATGATATCTATTAATTCTTGTGTACAAATAGATCTAACTGGTCAAATTTGTTCAGAATCTATAGGATATAATCAAATTAGTGGTGTAGGTGGACAAGTAGACTTTGTTAGAGGAGCTACTATGAGTCGTGGCGGTAAATCAATTATTGCTATACCATCTACTGCTGCTAAAGGAAAAATATCTCGTATAGTATCTGTTTTAGATGAGGGTGCTATAGTAACTACTTCTAGAAATGATGTAGACTATATCGTAACTGAATATGGTATTGCTAGACTTAAAGGAAAAACACTCAAAGAAAGAGGTAGGGTATTGATCGGTATTTCTCATCCTGATTTTAGAGATGAACTCATTAATATTTGGGAAGAAAGATATCGTTGTAAATTTTAATCTTAATTTAGCTGAGAAAATTTGTCTCAGCTAAAAATTTAATACTAAAAGTGAAAAAATTAACTTTTAAGGGGGATCTACATGTTTGTATTTAAAAGTATTCATTGGTTGACTAATCCTTTTATTCTAATGTTTATAACAATTTTTACAGGATTAATTGTTGGAAAAATTTTAAAAATTGGTACTTCAGGTGCTTTATTTACGGGGTTAGGAATAGGTTGGTTAGTAGTAAAGTTAGCTAATGATGAAGTGGCTGCACAAGGACCTTTTGCATCTGTATTTAATTCAATGCTCAAGGTCAGTGTTATTGATAAAAAATTCTTTAGCTTATTTCTAATTCTTTTTGTAGCTGCAGTAGGACTTTTAGCAGCTGATAAAATCTCACTCATACTTAAAACGTATGGTACAAAATTTGTTGTATTAGGACTTTTAATTGTTTTTATAGGAGCAGGAACAACTTACACTCTGACTATATTAAGTAATAAAGCAAATCCGTATGAAGTTTCAGGAGTTTATACAGGAGCTCTTACTAGTTCCCCTGGATTAGCCGCTGCAATTGAAACATCTAGGGAACATGCTAAAGAGTGGTCTACAGAATATTCATCTCTTAGTCATCACAATAAAGAAATACTTCTTAATATATTAAATTCTAATGGTAATCTTACACCGGAAAATACATCCACTTTAACTTCGGAGCAACAAGCAGGATTTATCCTTAGTGCTGAATCTGGTGTAGGTGTAGGTCATGCAATCGGTTATCCATTTGGTGTTCTTATAGTAATATTAGCAATGAAATTATTCCCAAAATTATTTAGATTAAATTTAGAAGAGGAACATCGTCAATTTCAAAAAGAAATGACAGAAGCAAGAAAAAATGTAGATGTAAAACATGTTGAGTCTGTAACTTTTGATTTAATTGCTTTCTCCTTTGTCTGTATTCTTGGCTATACATTTGGAATGCTCAAGGTAAATCTTGGATATTTAGGATATTTCAGTCTTGGTTCTACAGGAGGAATATTAATTTCTTCCATCTTTTTTGGACATATAGGAAAATTAGGACCAATGACTTTTAGAATGGACAAAAAAATTCTTGGAGTAATAAGAGACATATCACTTACATTTTTCTTAGCTATTGTAGGTTTAAGATATGGATTTGCTGCTATAAATTCCTTAACAGGTGCAGGTTTTTATCTATGTGTAGTAGCCATTGCAGTTGGAGTTTTATCTATGTTTTCCGGTTTCCTTGTAGGAAAATATGTATTTAAAATTAATTGGATCATGCTTTCAGGAGCAATATGTGGAGGAATGACTTCTACTCCTGGTCTTGGAGTAGCTGTAGATGTTATAGGAACTGATGATCCTGCTGCTGGATACGCTGCTACATATCCATTTGCATTATTTGGAATGGTTTTATTCACAATAATTTTACATAAATTGCCAATGTAACTAATTTTAATAAAGGGGTGTAATAGATGCAAACTAGAATTAGAAATCAACAACTTAGAGAAAAAATTATGAATCCTATGGAAGCAAGTAAATTAATAAAAAATGGAATGGTTATTGGTACTAGTGGATTTACTCCTTCGGGTTATCCTAAAGTTGTTCCACTTGCTCTTGCAGATAGAGTAAAAGAAAGTAAGGAAACAATGAAATTAACACTTTACTCTGGAGCATCTCTTGGACCAGAAGTAGATGGTGCATGGGCTGAAGCAGGAATTCTTGCTAAAAGACTTCCATACCAAACTAATAAAAAATTAAGACAGGATATAAATTGTGGAAAGGTAGAATATCTTGATATGCATCTTAGTCATTCATCTCAATATTTAAACTATGGAGCATTACCAAAAATAGATATAGCTATAATAGAAGCTGTAGCTATTACAGAAGATGGTCATATAATTCCTACAAGTGCAGTTGGAAACTCACCATCATTTTTAAAAAATGCTAACAAAGTTATAGTTGAAATAAGTTCAAAACAACCAATAGAATTAGAGGGAATGTCAGATATATATATGCTTGAAAATCCACCAATGAGAACTCATATACCTATAGAAACACCTGGAGATAAAGTTGGAACACCATATATAATTTGTGGTAAAGATAAGATAGCGGCTATTGTATTTTCAGATTTAGAAGATCATGTAAGAGACCTAGCACCAATTTGTGATACAGATAGAGCTATCTCTAAAAATATTATTGGTTTCTTAGAAAAAGAAGTTGCTTTAGGAAGATTAACAAATAGTTTACTGCCTCTTCAATCTGGTGTAGGAAATGTTGCAAATGCTGTTCTTGCCGGTCTCTGTGATTCAAACTTTGAAAATTTAGTTTGCTATACAGAAGTTTTACAAGATGCAATGCTTGAACTCATGCAATGTGGAAAAATAATAAAAGCATCAGCTTGCTCTATAAGTCCCTCTCCTAGAGGTCTTAAATTATTCAGAGATAATATAGATTTCTTCAAAGATAAAATTATTTTGAGACCATTAGATATATCAAACAGTCCAGAAATGGCAAGAAAATTAGGAGTAATCGCAATGAACACAGCTATTGAAGCTGATATCTATGGAAATATAAATTCTACACATATAATGGGAACAAAAATAATGAATGGTATTGGAGGATCTGGCGACTTTGCTAGAAATGCATATTTAACAATTTTTAGTACAAGTTCTACTGCTAAAAATGGAAAAATTTCATCTATTGTACCTATGGTTTCCCATGTAGATCATACAGAACACGACACTATGATATTAGTTACAGAACAAGGTGTTGCAGATCTTCGTGGACTTAGCCCAAAAGAAAAAGCAAGAGTTGTAATTGAAAATTGTGTACATCCAGATTTTAAAGAACAGATGAAAGATTATTTTAAAAGAGCCTGTGAAGTTTGTGATAACTGTCATACTCCCCATGTTTTAGGAGAAGCACTATCATGGCATTCTAACTTTTTAGAAACTGGAACAATGAAAAAATAAAATTAAAACAAGGTCTAACTTAAAATATAAAAAAATAAAATTATTGATAATTGTTTAAAAAATATAAAGCAACTTACTTTAAAGGAGGAACAACAAAATGGATTCAAAAAATTATATTGACGAAATGATTCAAAAGGCACAGGTAGCTCAAAACGAATTGGCAACATACAGCCAAGAGGAGCTAGATGCAATAGTAAAAACAATTGGAAAAACTGTATATGATAATGCTGAAGAACTTGCAAGAATGGCTATCGATGAAACAAGAATGGGTGTTTATGAAGATAAAGTAGGAAAAAATAAAGGAAAATCTAAAACTATTTGGAATAATTTGAGAGATAAAAAAAGTGTAGGGATCATTGAAAGAGATTTAGAAAAAAATCTTGTCATGGTAGCTAAACCTGTAGGAATAGTTGGAGCAGTTACTCCTACAACTAATCCAATAGTAACACCTATGTGTAATGCAATGTTTGCTGTCAAAGGTGGAAACGCAATTATCGTAGCCCCACATCCTAGATCTAAAGAATGTACAACTGAAACAGTTGCTAGAATCAACAAAGCTTTAGTAGATAATAAAATTAGATGTCCAAAGGATGCTATCCAAGTAATCTCTGCACCATCTTTAGCTTATACAAGTGAATTAATGGGAAAAGTAGATGTCGTTCTTGCAACTGGTGGAATGGGAATGGTTAAAGCTGCTTATTCAAGTGGAAAACCTTCATTTGGTGTAGGAGCAGGAAATGTTCAAGTAATCTTAGACAAAGGTGTTAATTATGATGAAGCTGCAGCTAAAATTATTGCAGGTAGAAAATTTGATAATGGTATAATTTGTTCTGGAGAACAAACAGTAATTGCTCCAAAATCAGATTATAAAGCAGTTATAGATGCTATGGTTAGAAATGGAGCTCACTATATAGATGATGCTGCAGATATTCAAAAATTTAGAGATGCAATGTTTGAAGATGGTCATATGAATAAAGATGTTGTAGGTCAATCAGTTGCTAGAGTGGCAGAGATGGCAGGAGTAGTAGTTCCAAAAGAAGCTAAAGTTATCCTTTTAAAAGCTAGTGGAATTGGTGCTGAAGATCTTCTTTGTAAGGAAAAAATGTGTCCTGTACTTTCAGCTTTTGAATATGATACTATTGAAGATGCAATTAAAATTGCTCAAACAAATTTAGATCTTGAAGGAAAGGGACATACAGCGTCAATTCATTCAAACAATATAGAAAATATTGAATTAGCTGGAAATTTATTAACAATCAGTAGATTAGTTGTAAATGCTCCATCTTCAACAACTGCTGGGGGATCTTTATTTAACGGATTTGCTCCTACAACTACATTAGGTTGTGGAACTTGGGGAAATAATGTTATCTCAGAAAACTTAGATTATAAACATTTAATAAATGTTTCTAGAATAGGTTTACTTATAGAAGATGTTGTAGTTCCAACTGATGAACAAATTTGGGGATAGGAGGAAAAAATAAATGAGACTTTTAAAAATACAACCAGAAATACATAAGTTCGATACATTTAAAGAGTTTGCTGTAGAATTTAAAATAGGAAAAGGTGACTTACTTTTTACTCATGATTTTCTTTTTGATAATTATATGAAAAGTTTAAATTTAGAATCTGAAAATTTATTTTTCGAATGTTTTGGTACAGGAGAACCATCAGATGAAACTATAAACTATATTATGGACGCTATCAGAGGAAAAGATATAAAAAGAGTAGTTGCAGTAGGTGGAGGATCTGTTATTGATATCTCAAAATTATTGATATTAGAAGATACTAAAGATTGCTTAAATTATTTTGAAAAAACTGTTGAGATAAAAAAAGTTAGAGAACTAGTAATTGTTCCTACAACTTGTGGAACAGGAAGTGAAGTAACAAATATTGCTATCTCTGAAATTAAATCAAAAAAAACTAAGATGGGATTAGCTGTAGATCAACTTTATCCGGAAAGTGCAGTATTGATTCCAGAATTACTTATGAATTTACCATATAAATTTTTCGTAACAAGTTCAATCGATGCTCTAATCCATGCTATAGAAGCTTTTGTATCTCCAAAAGCAAATGCATATACTGAAATATTTAGTGTAAATGCAATTGAGATGATCTTAAAAGGATATATGAAAATTATAGAAAATGGAGAAGAATATAGAAAAGAGATCATAGAGGACTTTATGATTGGAAGTAACTATGCAGGAATTGCATTTGGAAATGCTGGAGTAGGAGCAGTTCATGCACTTTCTTATCCTTTAGGTGGAGTTTATCATGTTCCCCATGGAGAAGCTAACTATCAATTTTTTACAGAAGTATTTAAAACATATTTGGCTAAAGATCCAAAAGGAAAGATCGCAGAAGTTAATGAAGTACTAGCTGACATTATGAATATCCCAGAAGGGGAAGATGTCTACGCTGGATTATCAAATGTTTTAGATAAACTACTTTCTAGAAAACCACTCAGAGAATATGGGATGAAAGAAAAAGAGATAGAAGAATTTGCAGATGCAGTAATCGCAGGTCAACAAAGACTTTTAGCTAACAACTATGTTCCTTTAGAAAGAGCAGATATAGTAAATATTTATAAAAATCTTTACTAAAAATATTAAGTAACTAAAGGATGATTTCTATATATTATAGGAGTCATCCTTTTTTTATTATTTTCAATAAAAGATTGAGTTTCTAAGCAAAATTATAGTTAAAATAAAAAGGTTTTGAATACTTTGATGGTATAATAATATAACACCTTGAATTTATAGAACTATTGATAATCCGAAAAAAAAAGTATAATTATAAAAAGATAGTCATAATTTTAATTATTGATTAAAAAATAATAAAAATTCTAAAATAAATAAATAAATAAAAAGGAGTATTATATGAATATGAAATTGAAGCCATCCTTTAAAATTATTTTGTATTATATGTCATTTGGATTTGTTTGAATAATATTTTCTGATAAAATTCTTTGTCTGACAATTGAAAATCTATATCTTAGACATACAATTCAAACATATAAGGGGTTGTTTTTTATAATATTTACCTCACTTTTATTGTTTAAAATGATTGAAGGTCAATTGAAAAAAGATGTGAAAATTGAAGAACTCATAATAAAAAAAGATTTAAGATTTGAACAAATAAACAACAATATGAACCATCTCTTCGACCTTTCTATGAAGATGCTAAGCCCAATAGGATATGAAGACAGAGAATTTATAAAACGAATATTCAAGATTGCATCTTCTATATCTCAAGGTAGTAACTTTGGGAGTGCATATATTATAGATAATCATGAAATAGAGTTTATAGATTCCTTTGGTTTAGGTTTAAAGGAATTAAATGAAATAAAAAGTGAGATAAAGATGTGTAAAAATTCTCCAGAAAAAATAGTTTTATATAGATACTCATATCTAAAAACCATTAAAGAATCTATCTATGTCGGTATATATCAAGATAAAAAACTTGTTGGTGGTTTTAGTCTACATATTGATAATGACTCAAAAAAAACTTATAATGAAGATATTATAAGTAGGATACAAATGGTTCAAACTTTTTCAAATGGACTCTATAGAATAAAAAAATACGAAGATTATAAATTAATATTACAAAATGATATCGTACAGTCTTTTATAACAGCATTAGAATTTCATGATAACTATACAAAGGGTCATTCTGATCTCGTTGCAGTTTATTCTATGCAGATAGGTAGAGAGTTAAAATTAGAAAAACATCAACTTGAAGATCTCTATTGGGCTGCTTTGATGCATGATATTGGAAAAATAATAATTCCTATTAATATCCTCAATAAAACAGGAAAACTAAGTGATTCGGAATTTGACCTTATAAAGAAACATCCAAAAATAGGATTTGAAATAATCTCAAAAAGTGAAACATTGAAAAAAATAGCAAAATATGTTTTATTTCATCATGAACGTTGGGATGGAATGGGATATCCAAATAAATTAAAGGGAAATGAAATTCCATTACTATCTCAAATTATATCTGTAGCAGATTCATGGCATGCTATGACATCTGAAAGACCATATAAAGATAAATTAAATAAAGAAGAGGCAATAAAGGAACTAATAAGAAATAGAGGTACACAATTTTCTCCTAATATTGTAGATACCTTTATTAAAATATTAGAAAAAAATATCTCAAAATAAAAAATACTATCTAAGCATATATATCACACTAAAGGAGGATTCTATGAAAAAAATATTATTAATCTTATTATTTCTATCTTCTTTTTCATCTATTTATTCTGTAGAAAATAAAAATATTTTAGTTATTAACTCATATCATCCTGGTTTAGAGTGGGAAGATAGGATTACTAGCGGAATCAAAGACATCTTAATCCCAGATAACTTTAACATAACCTTTGAATATTTAGATGCTAAAAGAAATTTTGATGAAAAACACTTTAATAAGTTAGCACGTCTATATGGTGAAAAAGCTAAATCGACAAACTTTAGAGCTATCATAGTTTGTGATAATGTGGCTTTAGACTTCATAATTAAATATGGACCTCAATTTTTTCCAGACCTTCCCATTATATTTTGTGGAATAAATGATTTTATTGAAAATACTTTTGGAGACAAGAAAAATATCTATGGTATATTAGAAAATGCAGACCATCAAAAGAACTTAGATCTTATTTTAAATTTACATAAAGATAAAAAAAAGATCCTTATAATAAATGATAATACCGTTACAGGAAAAGCAATTAGAAAAGAATTAGAAAGAATTATTCCTAGCTATAAATCAAAAATTGAAACTGAAATATTTTCTGATTTTTCCATGGAAGAACTAAAAAATAAAGTTAAAAACCTAGATCCCCAAACAATTATCTATCTTTTAGTTGTAAATAGAGATCGATTAGGTAAATTTATATCTTATAACGATGGAATCAAGGAGATAGTTGAAGTGTCTAAAAATCCTATCTATGGAGCATGGGATTTTTATTTAAATAAAGGAATAGTAGGAGGAAATATTGTAAGTGGTTATCAACAAGGGATTGAGGCAGGAATACTCTTAAAAGATGTTTTAAATAATAGGTATAGGGAATATTCAAGATTTTTTAAAGAGGGCGAAACAAAGTATATGTTTGATTACAAGGAGCTAAAAAAATTCGATATCTCCATATCTTCACTACCTAAAAATAGTATTATAATCAATGAACCAGAAACTTTTACTTATAAATACAACACTCAAATTTTAATCTTTAGTTTTTTAATTGTGATGCTATTAATTATAGGTATTTTATTTAAACAAAAAAATGAAAAAATACTGAGAAATATGGTCTTAGAAAAAACATCCCATCTAAATGAATTAAATAAAAAATTAGAACAGCTCTCTAGTATAGATTTTCTAACTACCCTCTACAACCGTAGATATTTTAATGAACAATTAGAAAAAGATTGGAATATTTTTAAAAATAAAAAATTACCCCTCTCAATTATAATGATCGATGTAGATCATTTTAAAAAATATAACGATACCTATGGTCACTTACCAGGAGATCTTTGTCTTCAAAGACTTGCAAAATCATTTTTAATGACTTTAGATCCTTATTCTGCAACTGTTACACGTTATGGAGGGGAAGAATTTACAATTATTCTCAATGAAAATCTTGATATAACTAAGATAATTTCAAAAGAAATTATAAAAAATGTAAGAGATTTAAAAATACCTCATTCTGGTACTTCTATAGGTGTTGTCACAGTAAGCGTAGGTGTAGGAATAGGTGTTCCAAATGACAATATAAAAACTAGAGATTTAGTTAAACTTTCAGATGATGCTCTCTATGAAAGTAAAAATAGTGGTAGAAATAAATACACTATAAAATATATGTAATTAAAAGATAAAGGTTTGAGTTAAATTTAACTCAAACCTTTTATTCTTTATATTTTAAATCAAAAAAATATCTATCTATTAATTTTTGAGTTTTCCCATCATAATGTTCTATCTGATCTTTTACTAACTTCTCAATATAGGCTATCTCTTCCATATTTTTTGGATAGTATATGGGAGTTTCCTTTAAAGGAGTGGCATAGAGTTCTAGATTATCTCCCTTCATCTTTCCATTGTATTTAAACCAATCATAAAAAACTTTAGAATTTAAATAACCCAAGACATAAAATAAATTCACATCTTTTTTCTTTGGAGTAAGATAATATATATCAGCACTTCCATAAAATTCTTTCTCTGAATATGAAAATTTATTTATTTTAGATCTCTGTCTCCCTATTATTTTTGGTATATTAAATATCTTTTCATCCCTTGCCCACTGAAGTTCCCACCAATTAATAATAGATTTAAAAACCTCTCTTCTCTTACTCAAACGCTCCTTATAAGGGGTTAAATGTTTAAGTAATTTTTCATCTATAGCAACCTTATAATCTAAATAAAGGATCCAATATTTATTTAGATCATAGGAATATTGATCTATATCTTTATTTTTATAAAATGGTTTTAAGTATTCACGATATTCTTCTTCATAGGTTTTAAAGATAAAAGCTTTATCATAACCACTAACTATTCCTTGATTTATATTTAGGAGTTCACCTAAAAGATGTGTTCTTTTATTGTAAATCTTATTTAAACGCTCTAAACTATCCTCATTTGCTAATATAATCTTATCTTTATAATTGTAAATCTTATTACTATCTATAAAATATCTTTCCCTCTGATCTATAATTTCTAATCTACACTCTACTTTGTCTTTTACCAGTGTAAAAACAACATTGTGTTGCCCTATAGCATCTTCAAAAACAGATCTATTGTAATTATTTATATATTTAAAAGTCATATTTTTTTTTATTTTATCCCTTAATTTTTTTGCATGATCGGCTTTAAACCAATAATTTGTCGTTATATAAGTTAAAACTCCCCCATCTTTAAGAGCATCTATCCCCTTTTCAATAAAAAAATAGGAGTAGTCCATCTTTCCCTCATAATTTTCCCTTCCAAATTCATGTTTTTTCATATCTTCAAAGATCTCTTTATTATTTTTTTCACCAAAATAAGGTGGGTTTCCTAAAATAATATCGTAAGTTTCATCTATATTTCTTAAAAGGGAATTTACCTCTATTAAATCTATTTTTTTTCTTTTAATATCATATTTATTTAACATCTTCAAAATATTTTTTCTACATATCAACAACGCTTTCTTATCTATATCATACCCTCTAACCCATAATCTATTATATGTGTATTCTCCTAATTTTTCCTTATACAACTCCATAATAGTTTCTAATAGAGGTAATAGAAGATTTCCAGTACCACACGAAAGATCAGCACATCTAAGATTATCAAATTTAAACCTACTATAATCACCATTAAAATATATATTTAAACTTTTATCTATCATCTCTCTAGCTATATAATCTGGTGTATATACTTTAAAATTTGTTCTACTATTTATATCCACTGATCCTCCTTTTTATAAAACAATTTATTTTAATTATCAAAAATTTTATAAATTAATTTATCGTCTATTTTTTTATAAATCCTTTCACGCAGTATATATCCAGTTACTGATTTTTTTCACTAAAAATTTCAGTATAATCAATATATTATTTTTTGAGTTTATATTTTTTTATAAGTTCATTATTTTTCAATATATATTTTCTTAAAATTATTTCTAATTCACTTGTTAATAAAATTTTATTTTTATTTATTATCTCTGCTATCCAACTTATACCTGAATTTAAAAATGAACTTCCTATACCAGTTTTGTTTAATTATTATACTTCATTCTCCTTTTTTAACTTCTTTACCTTATAAGTATACCATTAATTTTTATCAAAAAAAAGTTACTATACTATATATTTTTATCAAAAGCTTGGTAAATATGAGTTAGTTCTTAATAACTCACTTCCCAAGAAGCCCCCTTCTTAAGCCGTTTTCATAGGCTAGGTGGGGGAGTATGTCACTTTAAAGTTCCATATTTAATATATCTTCTTGGGTTTTTAGTGCAATAGTTATAAAAAATAATATATTTTAACTTTTCATAATCATTTTTCTATTAAAGGAAAGATTAAAAAATAAAGTATAACTTATATTATATAGACAAAATATAACTTTTATTTTCCAATGCCAGAATTTATTTTTATAACTTAATTTTATTAAAAGGAGGAGATCAATGAAGAAATTTGGATTCATAATGTTTTTGATGTTAATAGTTATGGGATGCTCTCATGAAAATATTAGAAATAATAATATGATGGGAGAGGTTAGTTTGAAAAGTAAAATATTACCACTAACAGTAGATGGTGAAACATATAATAATTATCTGGTTTATAAAGATTTAGGAGGGAAAAAATCTCCTGGTATCTTACTTATCCATCACTATCTAGGATTGGATGAAGTAACAAAAAACAACGCTAAAAGATATGCCAAACTAGGTTATGTTGTTTTAGCTATGGATATGTATGGGAGTAATGTAACAATAACAAATCATCAAGAAGCAGGTAAAATATCAGGATTTTATAGGAATAATAGAGAGATAATGAGAGATAGAGTAGAAAATGCTTTGAATCTTTTAAAGTCAAACAAAATGGTAGATAATAATAGAATTGCTATGATTGGTTATTGTTTTGGAGGAGATTCTGTAATTGATTACCAACTCTATAAAGACGAGGCTCAATTAGGAATATCATTTCATGGATTTTACACAACGCCACTTATAAATAATAAATTAAATGGAAAATTACAGATTCACCACGGTGAGATTGATTTAGTTTCTAAAATAGAAGAATATAAAAGATTTATAGAAGCTCAACCATCTACAGAAGCCTATCTTTATAGTAAATCAGGTCATGGTTTTACTACTCCAGGAAAAGGTTATAATCTTGAAGCTGATAATTTATCATTTGAAAGAAGTATAGAATTTTTAAAAAATAATTTATAACAAAATTCTAAAATTTATTTTTAGAGAGATAATAATTCAAAAATTATTATCTTTTTTTTTACTCATTTTATATGGATATAGATAGAAAAAAATTCTAAAACAATTTTAGTTTTTAAATCTAGTATAATATTCCTAAAGATAGATTTTTTTCATTTATCTATGGTATATTATAAAAGAGTTTTATAATAAATATTTAGAGGAG
>DDQV01000109.1:0-4226 GCA_002342785.1 Fusobacteriaceae bacterium UBA2433
CCGCGAAACATCAGTAACTAAAGATTTTTTTTAGAATGTTCCCTTGATAAAGATATATTTAGAAAAATAAAAATATTATAAGATTTTTATTTTTCTTTTCAATTCGTAGTTTAGTTGTTCATGATGGATTATCCATCCACCAAGAGCTCCTATTAAACAACCTATAAGTGTATTAAATAATCTTAATTTCATAAATGTCGTTGTGTTCATTGAAAATAAAGTAGAAGCATCTGCAAGTAATATTGTTAAAGGTGTTGCAAAAATAATTGCAATAGCATAGTTTCTTTGAACTGTAGATTCAAGAATAAACTGAAGTATTAATATAAAAATCAATATTAACTTAATCTCTTCATTTGCTAAGATTAAAACTCCCCAACATAATCCTAGTCCCATAAATGTTCCTGTTATTCTTTGAGCTATTCTTTGAAATACATGATCTCTAGATGAACCTTGTAATACAGCTACACAAGAAATTGAAATCCAATATGGATTATTTAACTTTAATAGGTGTCCTACCAGTAAAGAAATAAACATAAATATTCCAAATATTATTGCTTCTAAAAAATCTACATCTTGATTATATTTAAAATCAACATGCAATATTCCCTCATTGATTGATGATTTATTTTTATTCACAACGACACTATATACAAAAGCAATAAAAGTCGTTATTATAGCTCCTAATGCAAATACACCTAAATTTTCTGCTATTTTTTCAGGTCTATAAGGCATACAACTAGCTGTAGCTGCTATCATTACAAAGAAAAAACTTTTTGGAGGATTTACTGTTAAATAAGATGTTAACCAACGAATAATTCCACAATATATCCCAAATATTATAGATGAAATAATATAATTAAAACTAAATATAAGTCCTAAAGCAAATGAAAAAATAAAAGCAAATGAACAGGTCAATAAAGTTATTATTCTTTCTCCAGTTGTTGCATAAATTGGAAAATAAACTAATATCAATCCTGCTAGACACGCTGTTAATCCTACTTTAATATTATCAAGATAAAACCCTATTGATAAAAATATTCCCATTGAAAATGTTAATATTAATGGTATATGAAAGTTAATTTTATTTTTGTTTAATATAAAAATAGATTCAAACTTTCCTTTAAAAAAATTCAACATATTTGATACTCTCCTTTTCTTAGTTTTTGAAGTTTATAAGATTGTTATTACTTTGTATAGATATCTTTTTACACTATAAAAATATTTTTAAAAAATAAGAATAAACTATATCTTTCTATAAAATTAACTCTACTTAGATTCTTATAGAAAATATTTTTTCTTTCTTTTCAAATAAACAAATTATCAATAAAGATATCCCTAAGTTTTTTTCTATAAACAACAATAATAATAGCATACTTATTGAATATGTTTTTAATTTTTTAAAGATAATCTTCCTTTCATACTAAAAAAATATAATCAATAAATTACTTTATTTAACACTTTATTGATCGAATATATTTTCGATAAAACATTGATTTTTTATATAGTATGAAAAATCATTTTTTTTATTTTTTTAAATAATAAAAAGGGATATTTATTATTAATATCCCTTCTTACATTTAGTTTATTTTTTTATTTTAATAGCTATTGATTATGCTATTTCTACTTCTTCATTTAAAGTAATATCTAATTCTTCCCCTTCAGTTTTAGCTATGATAAGAGTACAAACAGCATCTCCTGTTATGTTTACAGCAGTTCTAGTCATATCTAAAATTCTATCTACTCCCATGATAAGAGCAATTCCTTCAATTGGTAATCCTACTTGAGCTAATACCATTGATAACATTATAAGTCCTACTCCAGGAACTCCAGCTGTACCTATAGATGCCAATGTAGCTGTTAAGATTACTGCAACATAATCACCCATAGTTAGATCTACACCATAAACTGCTGCTATAAATACTACTGCAACACCTTGCATGATAGCAGTCCCATCCATATTTACTGTAGCTCCAAGTGGTATTGTAAATGAACTAATACTCTTAGATACTCCAAATTCTTCTTGAACAGTTTCAAGTGTAACTGGAATAGTAGCTCCACTACTAGATGTAGAGAATGCTACAGAGATAGCTGGTAAAAATTTCTTAAAGAAAACCAATGGATTCATCTTAACTACTGCAATTAAAAGACCTTGGTAAGTTAATAATCCATGAATAAATAAGGCTCCGATTACTGTAAGCATATATTTCAATAACGGAATCATTGCTATATATCCAAGAGATGAAAATGTTTTAGCGATAAGACAGAACACACCAAATGGAGCTATTTTCATAATAAGATTTAACATCTCTAAAATTAAATCATTAGCTTCATTAAATAGATCTCTTACTTTAGCAACTTTATCTCCTAAGACAGTTAAACCCATACCTGTAAGAAGTGCAAAGAAAATTATTTGTAACATATTTCCCCTAGCCATAGATGCTATTGGATTAGATGGTACGATATCAATAAGTACATCTACAAATGGTTTTGAAGTTTTAATAGTTTTGCTAGTTTTTTCAATACTATCAGGTGATAATCCAGCTCCTGGATTAATTATATTTGCAAGGGTAAGAGCTATAATAATTGCAATAGCTGTTGTAAAGAGGTAAAATCCTAAAGTTTTCCCACCTATTCTTCCTAATTTTTTTATATCTCCCATAGCTGAACTTCCTACAGTCAGAGATACAAATACCAATGGAACCACTAGCATCTTTATGGCATTGATAAATACTGATCCACCTAATTTCAAGAAAAATCCTACTATATAATTTGCTACAAAAGGAACTTCTCTCATTGGGTATAAGATCAACCCTAACACTATCCCACTAACCAATCCAATAAAAATCTTTGTCGTCAACGTTATACTTTTCATCCTACCACTCTCCCATAAAATAAATATTAAGTTTTGCCATATAATAATAGCAAAATCATTTATCATATAATTAAAATATTAAACTTATAGAACAGTATATAATATATATATGTTAATGTCAAATAAAAAGAGTTTTGTCTATTTAATTATATATTTATAATTATATAATTAATTAGTTTCATGTCTCTAGAATATTGAATATATTTAAAAATAAAAAAAGATAATTCCTATAAATATAGAAATCATCTTTTGAATACTTAAGTAGTATAATTTTATTTTTTACATCCTTAAAAAAGAATTTTAAAATAGTTATATCTTGAGATTAAATATAAACTCAAGTTAGATACTAATCCTAAAATTTAGCAAATATATGATCATTAGATTATATACTTTGTACAATTACTTTATTTCTACCTAGCTCTTTGGCTTTATATAGTGCATTATCAGCAATATTAAAAGCTTTTTTTATATCCATATCATTAGGGTTAAATACTATTCCACCAAAACTAGCATTTATATTAATATTTTTACTGTTTATTAAAAAAATATTTTTTTCTATTTCTTTTCTAATCTCCTCTAATTTTAAAATCATATTTGATTCTTCCATCTCTAATATAAGAATAGTAAATTCCTCACCACCATATCTTCCTAGTAGATCCTCTATCCTTAAATTATTTTTTATTAAATTTGAAAACTCAACAAGAATTTTATCACCTATAGAGTGACCATAAGAATCATTTACCCTTTTAAAATGATCTATATCACAGATAGCCAATCCTAGTTTCATGTTATTTCTCTCTGCTTTTGAAATTTTCATCTTTGCCAGTTGATCAAAGGCATTCCTGTTAAATAAGCCTGTTAAACTATCGGTCATAGATCGTACTTCCAATTCATTTTCATATATCTTATTAGATATTAAGAATATCCCCATAATCAGCATAAAAAGTGTCAATTGTAATAAAATTTGTCTGATTCCTTCATTGTTATTTGCTTCAAAAAATTTATCTAATTTAGGTCCAAATAATGCTACAAAAATTTTATAAACTTCAAAACAGAGACTTAATGTTAAAAGTGTACAAATTAAATTACTAATATGTTTTGTTATCTCTTTTTTTTGATAAACAATAGCTTTAATCATTTTATACATAGAATATATTGTATATAACGAAAATATTACTATCCTCATATTAATATTCGGGTTGTAATAACTAAGATAAACAAATAATAATATAAATGGAATTATTGATAGTAACTCTATATTAAATAATTTTTTACTACACTGGCTAAATATTCTAACTCCATGAGATAACGATATTAATCCATATATCATTAAAGTATTTGCAACTATTATTGT
>DDQV01000109.1:4266-19947 GCA_002342785.1 Fusobacteriaceae bacterium UBA2433
TTAAAAAAATAGGTAGAGTATCTCTATTTACAAGAAAAATTAATCCAATAAAAATAAAAAAACATGCTTTGATTAACTTGGAAAACCCTTTAACTTGTGTTTTTTGTAAATTAAATATTAGTAAAATAATTGTAAAAAAAGCGTGTGTTATAACTGCTTGTATTGCAATAGTTTTTATGTCTAAGATAAAGATCACCTCCTATTATAAAATAATTTTGATTATCACTAATTGTAAAATATTAATCCACTAAAGTCTATTACAATTTCAAAATTAAAATTTATACAAATTTATTATTTGTTTTTTATATACTTCTTTATGTATTTATATCCTTTCTTTGTGTAAAATTAATGTTATCTTAATAACATAAATTATTTACACGATCTCTAAGACTCATTACACTAATAATTTTATCTATTAAACTAAACATTCAAAAAAAGTATTAGTTTAACAGTTTTTTTGATACAATTTTTTAATAGGAATAAATCAAACTTTTTTTAAATTTCCTAGATATAGAAGCTACTAAATTATCTAAAAATAAAAATATTTCTAAAGTGTAAAAAAATTTAAAAAAGGAGGAAAATTATGAAAAAATATAAACTATTAAAAGGAACTCCTAACATAGAAGATTATCTTAATATAAGAAAAAATACCTTGGGAGAAAAAACAAGATTAACAGGAGAGATGGCTGTTAAAAATTCATGGTTTGGAGTACATATAATATATGAAGAAAAAGCAGTAGGTATGGGAAGATTTATAGGAGATGGAGGATGTTCATTCTGTATTACAGATGTTGCTGTTTTACCAGAACACCAAGGTCAAGGTCTCGGTAAAATGATTATGGAAGGATTGATGAATCACTATAAAGAATTTGGTCCAAAGGATGGATATCTAACATTAATCGCAGATGGAAATGCTAAGTTCCTATATGAAAAATATGGATTTAAAATGACAGCACCCTATGCAGTAGGTATGAAATATAAAAATTTGTAGATACAATTAAATATGATTTTTATTAGGATCGTATACTCTTTAAAGTACTTTTTTGATACACCTTTTTAATTTAAAATTGATTTTAAATATAAAAAGTTATATAATTTTTTTATTAACTATTATCAAAGGAGGATATAAAATGTTAGATAGCAACTTCTTAAATGAGACATTTTCTGACCTAGTAAAGTATGCTAATACCCCTTCAGAAAAAGTCATTAATTACCAAACTGCTAGTAATCTCAAACAAAAATTTAATAATTTTGAGGTAAAAGAAAATTCTAGTTCTCAAGCTGATATAAAAGATTTTATAAAAAAATATCTAAACTATTCAGTAAATACCGGTTCAAATCAATTTTTTAATCAACTTTTTGCAGGTCGAAATGAATTTGGTATCTTAGCTGAAATGCTTAGTAGTTTTACCAATAGTTCCATGTATACCTTTGAGATGGCACCTGTTGCAACTCTTATTGAACTTAAGATGTTAGAGTTGATAGCCAATAAATCTGGTTTTACAAATTTTGAAGGAAAATTTGTTTCAGGAGGTTCCCATGCAAATTTAGCCGCAATGATGGTTGCACGAAATTTGGCCGATGAACAGATTAAAAAATCTGGAATTAGCGATAAAAAACTAGTTGCATTCGCTTCAGAAGATTCTCATTATAGCTATTCTAAAGGTGCTAATATCCTAGGAATTGGTATTAATAATGTAATAAAAATAAAGGCAGATGCCCAAGGGAAAATGATCCCTGAAGAATTAGAAAAGGCTATTAAAAAAGTAATTGCAAATAACCAAACACCTTTTTTTATTGGAGCTACTGCTGGTACTACTGTCTTTGGTGCTTTTGATGATCTTAGTGCTCTTAGCAAGATTGCTAAAAAATATAAAGTTTGGTTTCATGTAGATGGAGCTTTTGGTGGACCAGTTATTTTCAGTGAAAACCATAGTAAATTAATTTCTGGTTTAGATATGACAAATTCTTTTTCCATAGATTTTCATAAAATTTTAGGTGCACCATTAACTTGTTCAGCAATTTTAATCAATGGACAAAAAGGAATTTTAAAAGAAGTCTTTGATAATGGCGAGGGAACTAACTATATCTTTCATGATTCAGAAAATAGTTCATATGATTTAGGTCCACTTTCCCTTCAATGTGGTAGAAAAGTTGATGTTTTAAAGTTATACTTCCTCTTTTTATACTATGGACTTGATGGAGTATCGGATAAAATTTCAGATCTATTTAATAGTGCATCTTATGCAAAGCAAAAAGTAATTGAATTAGGTAATCTAAGTTTAGTTTTTCCAGGTGAATTTTTAACTATTTGCTTTCAGTATATCCCTAAATTTATTGATGATCAAAAAACTATCAATGAATTTAACTTTAAACTTCGTCAAAAATTATTAGAGTCTGGCCTTAGTATGGTTAACCAATCTAATAAAAATGGTAAACAATTCATCCGTCTAGTAACTGTAAATTTTGATCTCACAAAAGAAGACCTAGATCTATTTTTTACTCATCTAATAACCATAGCAAAAAAATTAGAAAATGAATATTAGTAACTTTAATAAAAAAATATTTTGAATATTTTTTTCCATCTTAAATTAATAGATCTCAGTCTCGAATTACACTAATTTACAAAAATATATTCCTATCTTGAAATAATAAAGTTATTATAAATTACTTTAATTTTAGGACAAAATAAGGCTCATTGTGACACCCTTAAGGCTCTTTCTGATACACCTAAGGCTACTTTAGAGGGTTTTACTAATTTCGCCTCTAGATCCCAATGGTACCAATAGATAGAAAGCTTTATTCTAGGGGGTAGATCTCTTCTAGGCTTATAAACACAAGGGGTACTTTTTAGGATGGTCTTAGAAGACAATTGAGAGAGAATAATTGAAGAAGTATAATTTATCATAAATAATTTTCTTAGATATTTAAATTCCTTGATCTTTATTTTTAAATATACAAAAAATTAATTTGTTTAAAGGATATTAATATTTTTTCAAGTATAAATAAATACTAAATTAAATATAAAGGAGGAATTATTAATGAGAAGTATTACTACACTTGATTTGCAGTATGCACACAGATTTTACAAGTTTAAAGGGGAAGCACAGTATTTACATGGACACTCAGGGCTCTTAACTATAGAGGTTGAAGATACTATTAATGATGGCGTTAATATGGTTTTTCCATGTAACGAAATCAAAAAAATTGCTTGGGAAGTTCTTAAAAACTTTGATCATGCTCTTATTTTAAGGGAAGATGATCCACTTCTTCCTGCAATACTTAGTGTATATGAGGAAACAGGAATTAAAAATGGAGCACCTCAAAATACAATGAAAGGTGAGGCATTTAAGACAGAACTTGCAACTGCATATCCTGATAGTCGTTTAGTTGTTACAAAGGAAACATTAACAATTGAAGGAATGATAAAGATTGTTTACGATCTATTAAAAGATAAATTAAATATTGCTAAGATTACATTTACTAGTGGGGTTAATGTAGGATCTGCAGAATTTGAAACTAAAAATAATATTGACCGTTGTCCTCTTTGTGGAATTTTTCTAGATGAAAATGGTCTTTGTCCAAAATGTGGATATCAGAAAAAAAATTAGAAAAAAATTAGAGATGGAGTTTCAATAGAAACTCCATTTTTTTATTCAAGAACTCTAAATTACTTTAATTTCAGGGCAAAATAAGGCTCTTTTTGACCCCTTTAAGGCTATTCCTGATACCCCTAAGGCTACTTTAGAGGGTCTTACTAATTTCACCCCTCAATCCCAGTAGTACCAATGGTTAGAAGGCTTTATTCTAGGGGGTAGTTTTCCTCAAGATGTATAAATACAAGGGGAAGTTTTTAGGTACCCCTTAAAAGGCAAATAAGAGAGAATTATAAAAAAACTCCTAACTTTGTTGTTTTTTATGTAAGAATGCCTCTTTGGATCTATATAATAATAAAATATTAGATTGGAGGTCTCCTATTAACTACAAAAATGTTCTTAACAAGCAAAAAAATTTCCAAGAACTTGACGTAATACCATATAACTCTCTCTTAAAATTCAGGAGGAGTAGCTGCAAATATGATAATTGATTCTCCGTCATATAAATTTTTCCATTTATGATTTTTAGCGGTGGGGATATATACTGAATCTCCCGAAACCATTGTAGCGGTAGATTCTTCAATAATAATTTCAACTTTACCATTTAAAACTAAAGCTATCTCTTCTTGTATGTTATTAGGAATGGCTAGTAAATTACATGAAAAAATCAGTGTTTACGATATTGGAATAAATAAAATAACTCATGCTGATGGACTTGCAGTAGCAACACCTTCAGGATTTATTGGGAGGGTAATGGAACCTATTTTAAGTGGTATATTTACAGTTGATGATGCTAAGCTTTATGATTATTTAAGATCTCTTAAGAGCTCAGAAAATAAAATGATTGAACCATCTTCTTGTGCTGCATTTGAAGGACCAATAACTTTACTTAAGTATGACGCAAGTAAAACCTATGTTGAAGAAAATTTAAAGGGAAATATTGAAAATGCTTTTCAAATAGCGTGGGCAACAGGGGGAGTTATGGTTCCACAAGAAGAAATGAATAATTTCTTAGAAACCTATCTAAAATAATTTTAGAAAAATTTTAAATATTTACTTAAAGATTAAAAATATATTTAATAATATACGACAAAAAGGTCTCTGTTTACTTTATTTTGTAGTAAAAAATCATTCTTTTAATAAAAAAAATAGCAGCAACCATATCTAGAACCAAATTTATTAAAGAACTCTAAATTACTGTAATTTTAGGGCAAATTAAGGCTACTTACACTACCATTAAGGCTATTCCTGATACCATTAAGGCTACTTTAGAGGTTTTTACTAATTTCCCCTCTCAATCCCAGTAATACCAATGGGTAGAAGACTTTATTCTAGGGGGTAGATCTCTTCTAAGGGTATAAATACAAGGGGAAGTTTTTAGGGTGGCCTCAGGAAGCGAATCAGAGAGATTTTTTAAAACCAGCTCATAAAATATATCATAAAGAGAAGTTTGGCTAAAATAAGATTTAGCAGTATCCTATTGACTATAAAAAATGTTCTTAATATAGATGTTATATTATATTTATGTTAAAATTAAATATAATATAACATCTTTTAATTTACAGGAGGATTTATTTGAAAAGCATTATCTTAGGTTTATTTAGTTCTTTATTTTTTTCTTTATCATTTATACTAAATAGACAAATGTCAATAAACGGGGGAAGTTGGATTTGGAGTTCTTCTCTCAGGTTTTTATTTATGTTACCAATTTTTATTATTATTGTATTCTACAGAGGTGGTCTTACACCCTTACTTTTATCTATCAAATCCAAATTTATAGAGTGGCTAATCTGGAGTACCATTGGATTTGGAGTTTTTTATTCTACCCTATGTTTCGCAGCTAACTTTGGTCCTGGTTGGCTTATTGCTAGCTCGTGGCAAATTACAATTGTAGCTGGAGCTCTTATGTCTCCATTATTTTTTAAAACTGTTTTTAAGAATAATAAAAAATATCTTATAAGAGAAACTATCCCTAAAAAAAATCTTATTATTTCACTTATCATTCTAATTGGAGTTTTCTTACTTCAAATAGACCAAGTTTCTAAAATTGGTCTTAGAGATACAACTTTTGGCATTTTGTTTGTTTTAATAGGAGCATTTGCTTATCCCCTTGGAAATAGAAAAATGATGGCACTTTGTGCAGGTTCCCTTGATGTTTATCAGAGAATTTTAGGTATGATAATATGTAGTCTTCCATTTTGGATTTTATTAATATTTTTTGAGTATTTTAGAAGTGGTGTACCTGAGAAAAATCAAGTATATTCATCTCTAATTGTAGCAATCTCTTCTGGTGTTATTGCCACAATACTTTTTTTTAAAGGAACTGAACTTGTTAAGGATGATATGAAAAAACTTGCAATTGTTGAAGCGACTCAAGCTGGAGAAGTTATTTTTTCATTACTCGGTGAAATTATTTTTTTAAGGGAACTTTTACCATCTCTATATTCCTCTATTGGTATTTTAATTGTTATTTTAGGGCTTATCATTCAAAGTTTATTTTTCAATTCCTCTGATAATCTTGAAAAAAAATTAATTTCTGATTAACCTTCTTATATTTTATCTGAAGTTTTTGTAAAAAAAATAAGGCAAAATATATAATAATATAGTTATTTTAGTAGAAAAAACTTCAACAAAGATTTATCAAACTTATATATATTATCCCCAAAATCCAATATGTGGTTTAACAATCATTTGTTCTATCTCAGGAGTTGCTAAAGGTCCTAAAACTATAATATTTTTTTGACCTTTAGCTAAAATATCTCTACAAGGAATATCAAATGTTGGATTCTTATCATCACTACCAGTTAGTTCTAATAATTTTCTTTCACTTATTCCATACACAATTTTTCCTATATTAGCCCAATAAATTGCCCCAGTACACATACAACAAGGCTCTGCCGTACTATATAAAGTTGTTTCCCAAAGAAATTCTTTTGAATATTTTTTTCCTGCTAATTTTGCAACTGTAGTTTCGGCATGTCCTGTTATATCTTTTTCCACAACTTCGATATTACCAGATTCAATTAAAATATTACCATCTTTATCTACTAATAATGCTCCAAAAGGATTATTTCCACCTTCCATTGACTCTACTGCTATTTCTGCACACCTCTTAAAATATTTTTCATGATTCATTTTATGCCTCCTTTTTACTTATTTTTATATTTAATAATAATAAAAAATGACAACTAATATCAGCTGCCATTAATAATCACGACTAATATCTATAGAATGAGTGAATATAATTCACCTATCGAGTTTTCTACAATCGCCGTATTACTTATTTAATTTTTTTGATGCAAGATAAAGCTAACTATATTTCTAAAAAAAATATTGTTATTTTTTAATTTAGCATAATTATACTACATAAACTCATAAGGTCAAATTTTTTTTAATTAAGATAGCTCAATACTTATCATCTTCTCATATAAAGAAGTACGATTAAATAATAGAAGAAGAACTCTTACGTTTGATTGTTTTTTTAGCATAATTTTTTGAAAGGTTTATAGTGAAAGATAACAAAATCATACTAATTACTGTACCCTCTCTAACATATATAGGTAGTTCATTAATCATCGAAACACTTACCGAAACTAAAATTGAAATTATATCAACAGAATATCTTAATTTAATAAAGGAAATTTTACTCATTTCTGAAATTTTTATACATAAACTTTCTAGAGGAAAAGTGATTATATTATAGTAAATTATCATACCGATGGATAATCCAGATAAAACAGTTCCCCCGCTAAAAAGAAGAACTCTCTCAATATATCTAAGATTAGTTATTCCATCTAAAACACCATAGGTGAAATAGTTAATAAGTGTTCCAAACATAAATACAGATAATGCTTGTATCAAATATTTATATTTTTGAGTAAATTTTGTTAGAATCATATAGATTAATAAGAATGTAATATTAAAAAAAATAGTTACTGTCCCAATTTTAATATTATTGACATATGCTAACGATAGATTCATTGAATTATAGCTACTTACACCTATATTGGAAATTATACCTAAACTAATCCCCAATGCAGATAATGTGTAAAAAATATATGATTTGATAATTTTTCTAAATATGTTCATAAGATCCTCTCCTTTTTATATTTATAAAATCTAAGTTGTTAATTGTAGTGAATTCTAGAATCAATTACACTATTATTCTAATTGAATTCAGTATATAATAATATGATATATCTCATATTAGGAGGAATTTTATGAAAAAATATTCTATTGAAAATGTTCCTTGCAAACTAGGATCTAGTATTAAAAATTATAGTAATGTATTTGGTTCTCTTACACCAAATATGGAGGTAGAGATTTTTGAACCTAAAGAAGATATTATTTCTTTTAACAAGCCTATAGATAAGCTACGATTTATGATTCGAGGCAGAGCAAAAATTACATTTATCCATGAAGATGGAAAACAATCCATAGTACATTTTGCCAAGATGGGTGAATACCTTGGAGAATTAACATTTTTAAAAATTGAAAAAGAACATAAAAATGTCACTGCAATCTCAGAGTCCATATTTATTTCAATTGATATGAATTTAGCCAAAAAAATATTGATTAATGATAACGAGTTTCTTTTTTCTTTAAGTCAATTTATTGGTAATAAGATGTTAGAACGTACCTATTTCAATTCGAAAAATCAAAATTATGAATTAAAAAATCGTCTAGCTGCATATATTTTTATATCACAAAATAATGGTATATATTCAGAAAAACATACAGAAACTGCTGAATATTTAAGTGTTAGCTATAGACATCTTCTATATACTTTTAAAGAATTTATAAATAGTGGTGTGGTTGTGAAAATTAAAAAGGGATATAGAGTTGATCTAGAAGCACTAACTCTCTTGTCAAAGGATATAGAGTTGACATAGGATTAAAAGTTATATCACGTTAAGGTCGGTATTTTTTATAAGAACAAAGATAGAAAATATATAAATAGGAGGAAATTTATGAAAAAATTATTTATGATAAAAGTTGGTGGAAAGGCAGGATTATCAAATATAGAAGTACATGATATTCAGTTTATATTAGCTGAGAATATTGAAGAAACTTATGAAGAATTAAAAGCAAGATGGTATGGAAAAAGTAAAAGTTTCCATATAGATGGGTACAAAGTTATATCTAATATTGATAACTATAATATTATAATTTCTAAAAAAAAATCAACAAAAACTAAAAAACTTTTCTTTATAGACTTTGGTGGTTACTCAGATAAATTATTTGGTGAAATACATAAAAATTTATTTATATTGGCAGAAGACAGTGATGATGCTAAGAGTAAAGCAGCCAACAAAATGAAAGAATATCTAAATATTAATCATATTGATTCAGTATGTGATGTTGAAGAGAATATAAATATAAATATAAATAGAGAAGAAGATCTATATCTTAGCTTTGAAGATGCCAATGTTAAATATAATGATTTAGCAGACTGGCAAGGATATATTAAGCTTTATTAAAAATAAAAACTTGTATCTTCTAAGAAAGTTAGATAATTGAAGGTGAGAAAGATGTTTTAAAATCAGGAGGAGTAGATGAAATTTAAAGATATACAAGTTGGAGATGAAATACAAGTAATCGTGACAAAACTTTTTGGTTATAAAGCTTCTTTAGAAAGTGATGATATAGAAGGTTTCATTCATAAAAATGAAGTATCTTGGAGAAGAATAAAAGATATTAGTGATGTTATACAACTAGGTGAAAAAACAACTGCAAGAGTTATAAAAAAGATTGAAAAAGAGAATGTCGAATTGTTAGAATTTACACTAAAAAAAGAAAAAGAAAATCCTATACTAAAAAATCAAGAAAAATATAGAGTGGGAAATATAATAGAGGTAAAAGTCAAACATATAATAGATTATGGAATAGAAGTAGAAACAGAAGGAGTCAGTGGTCTGATTTTAGTATCAGAGATAAGCTGGGACACAAATATTCATCCTAGTAAATTTTGTAAAGTAGAAGATATTATAAAAGCTAAAATCATTGATGTTGATATACATAAAGGAACTCTCAGTCTTTCTATGAAAGATTTATTAGAAAATCCGTGGGACAAGATAAATAATAAGTATAAGATAGGTGACCTAACTGAGGTAGTCGTAAAAGATCTATGTAGATCAACAGGTATAGGAAATATCCTTTTGGATATCCCTAGTGATGAAATATTTGGTAAGGCTATTTTAGATGGAGAGGTAGAAGTATTTTTAACTATCCCTAACTTTTCAGATAATAAAAAAAAAGAGTTAAGAAAAAAAAGAGTAAAAGCAAAAATCATATATTTAAATATTGAAAAACAATTTATGAAGCTTAGTTTTATAGAATTATCATAAATTACTGTAATTTTAGGGTGAAATAAGGCTACTGAGTGACCCCTTAAGGCTATTTCTGATACCATTAAGGCTACTTTTGAGGTTTTTATTAATTTCACCTCTAGATCCCAATAGTACCAATGGGTAGAAGGCTTTATTCTAGGGGGTAGATCTCTTCTAAGGGTATAAATACAAGGGGAACTTTTTAGTGATACCTTAGAAGGCAAATATGGAAGAATTTTTTTTAATATATATAAGAAAATTACTAGATCTCTGTCACGAATTGCACTAATTTACACGAAAAAAACTCTATTTTAAAAATGGTAGGCTTATTATAAATTACTGTAATTTTACTCTGGTTTTAGGGTAAAATAAGTCCTTCAGGTGGACCTTTAGTCAATATGGTAGACCTTTAGTCTTTTTTATGGTCTAAAATTATTTTCCCGTCTCAACATCAGTAATACCAATGGTTTAAAGACATTGTAGTTTGCGATATTTCAATTGTAGAGGTATAAATACAAGGGGAACTTTTTAGTGGCACCTTAAAAGGCAAATATGGAAGAATTTTTTTAATATAAATCAATTAAAAAGGAGTTAGACAATTATCTAACTCCTTTCTCTATTTAAAATTCCTACAAATTTATGGAAAAGTTATAAGAAAAATATTTTTGATGGAAGTGAAATTAGACTATTAATTGTCTAACAAAATCTAATATTTTCAAACTGTCATCTCTAGCTTCTTCCACTAAATCATGAGATGGAATAATCCCCAGACCTATATCCATATATCTAAAAGCAGTAGAATAGGGAGTAAGATTTCCCCCAATCTTTAGTTGGCATTTTCATATATTAAATACCCCCTATTATAAATTTCATTTTCTATCTTGTTAATATCTGTAGAATTATTAATAAATTCATCTTCTCCTTCTACAAGAATATCTTTAGGAAATCCTATTCCTCTAAGAGATTTTATTCCTCTTCTCATCTCTAAAAGCTTATTATTACATTTTTTAACCACTATCATAATATCAAGATCACTATCTTCTGTGGGAGTCCCCCATGCATAAGATCCAAATATATATATTTTTTCTGGATTGAATTCAGCAACTAATTTTTGTTTTGCTTCTTCAATTTTTCTTAAATTAATCATTTTAAACCTCCTAAATTAAGGGATATCTTTATTGTATATTAGATTTAGGAAATATTCAACTTAGGTCAAGGATTTTAAATTTATTAGTATAGTCTGTGATAAAAAAAAGAAAAATTTAGTTTAATTTTTGAATCATTTCGTACTCTAACTCTATAGTTTTAAAATGTTTTTTTCCATATATTATTTTTATTTTTCTAGAAATAATGCTGTTATTAATTTTTAATTCCCAAACTTTCCCTAGCTTTCAGTTGTTTTTATATCAACATATTTTTAACTTCATTGCTTTTTCTCAAAATATCTTTTGCCTTTACAATTTCTCTAGCTATTTTTTTTGTTATAGTATGTAAGTATCCATCATCACAAAAATTTTGAATATTTTCACTAAATTCTCTAAAATTAATCTTTGGAGTCGGATAAGTTGTCGCCATCCACCAATCATTATTAGTATCAGGAACCCCTTTGTTCATATTTTTTAATATATTTTCAACTTCTTTTCTAAAATTCTCAAATTTTAAATCATTACAACTCTTTACACGTTTTTTATCCTTAAGAAGTCCGAACCCCCAGTAAACTCTCCAACAAACTTCTACATATAATGAAATACTATATCCATCTCTCAATTCAATAACTTCATAGATCAATCCATAATATGTATTATTTTTCTTTTTATCATAAAAATCATGTACCTTTTTTTCAGTGTAACTCCATTCCTTTAAATATAAAGGATTCATATCACTACTTTTCAAGTTCTTTTCTAAGCTTTTCCAAAACTTTAATTGAATATTTTTTTGTGCATTTATAAACCCATTAGAAATAATTTTAGCTAATTCCAAATTATCATTACTTTGACAAATATATTTTGTAACCTCATCCATATTTTTATCTTTTCCACTCAATTTATCTATAACCTCCAAATATTGAATTAGTGTCTCTCTTAAATTTGGTGCAACTACACTTTCTTTAACACACTTCTTTATCCATTTAGAAATGTGGTTTTCATATGATATACACTTTATAAGATGACTTTCTAGTTTACCTTGACTTTGTTTACTTGGTGCCTTCCCATCTAAGGTAAGATAATATACGAATATGTCTTTATACTTACATTCTTTTTTTATTTTATTGTAATAATTTTCAAGTTGTTTGTCTCCATCATCTGCCCATATTTTATTCTCAATAATAATTGCTTGGTCTTCATTAGCAATAAATAAATCTATATTTTTATATTCTCGTTTAATTTTTATAGTCTCTTCGTCCTTTAAAAAATTATCACACTCTATAGTTGTTAAAAAACTATCTAAAAACTTATCTGAATAATGAGGTATACTTCCCAATAGTTCATATATAAATTTAGAATGTAAATTTACTTCATCACTTTCATTTCTTAATATAGAAAATATATTAAATTGAGGTTTGAACTCATTGGCTATCTCATATTTTTCTTTTATTATTTTTATTGTATTAAATATATTTTTAATTTCATTCATATTTTCTCCCTAAGATATAAAGACTAGAATTAAAGCAGATAGGAACCCCTATCTGCTCAAATTTTTACTTATTATATTTGACTTTCTAAATTATCAAAACTATTTGTTTGAATCATTTCATGCTCTAACCCTATAGCTTTAAAATGTTTTTTTCCACATACTATCTTTGCTTTCTCTTTCTCTCTTAATTCTTCTGCAAATAATGTTCCTTTTGTTTCCACTACAAGATATAGTTTTTCATTTCCATCTTTTTCGTATAATACAGCCCAGTCTGGATTATATGATCCAATAGGAGTATCAATTTTAAACCAACTAGGTAATTTAGCATATACTTTAACATTATTACTTGCTTCAAACCTTTCAGCAATATTTTGCTCTATATTTGAATCATCTACAACATAAGTATATGGCGATTTTTTACTTTCTATCATGCCATCTTTGAAATGAACTTTTAATTCATTAGTCTCAAATAACTCCTGTCCATAAAATTCATTGTCTAACTTCTCATATTTAATTCCATCAATTATAAAATGACTCATAGTATTTTTAATTATTTTTATCGCTTCATCTACATACCTCTGAGGATTTCTTTTGAGATAGATTTCTGTTTTACTATTAATTATAATATCTGCAATACTTCTCCTAGTAAGACTGGTTTCACTTTGAATATATGAAAGTATATCAGGTATATTAGATCTAGAAACAGTATAAGAATCAATATTATCTTCTATATTACTTCCTGTAACTACTCCTACTCCACCTTTGGTTATCTCTGTCTTCACCTTAAAGTATTTATATTTTTCGTCTGTAAAATAAAGCTGTGCCCTTAAGCTTTCTGAACATTTTTTTATTAACTCATCATTATCAAAATCAACTTTGAATTTTGTTTTATATTTTACCTTATCCCATAATTCTTTAAAATCATCACTAAGCAATATTCTCTTATTTATTTTTACAGTTTTTTTGTCAGCATTATTTTTAATATTTAAATTCCCAGCAACTTTTTTTAACTTTCCTAGTATTTGAGATTTAATTTCTATAAATTCTTCTGGGATCTCTACTAAATTAGCTTTCAATGCTGCTTTTAATTTATCAGTAACTTTATCCTTAGTATCTATATATTTCGTCTCTTTTAGATGTTCGTGGAGAATTTTTGATTTTACTTCTCCTAAGTTTTCACAATTAATACCATCTATATCAATTATTATATTTGCAAACATATGAGAGCTCACAAAACCAAATTTTATACCTGTTTCCTCTTCTATTTCACTCTGAAGCCCTTTTATAAATTCTTCATAAGATTCATTAGCCATAACAGTAAGAGAGTTGTATTCAAAACCTTTTACTCTTTCTCCTTGTTGATTTACACAAATTCTAAGTCCTCTCCCTATCTCTTGTCTTTTTTTTATCTCAGAGTTAGTTTCATTCAAAGTACAAATTTGAAATACATTAGGGTTATCCCATCCTTCTTTTAGAGCTGAATGAGAAAATATAAATTCTAAAGGTTCATCTAAAGATAATAGTCTTTCTTTTTCTTTCATTATCAAGTTAAAAGTATCGTTATCAGCCTTGACCACTCCTGAAGTATCTTTTTCTAAAATAAATTCCTTTCCATCTTTAGTTTGTTTCTTATCTCCAGAAAAATATCCATTATGAATTTTATTCACTCTACTTTTAATTTCTACCAGATTGCTTCCCAGAGTTGTATATTTCCCACTGTCTATAAGCTTTATATACTCTTCCTCAAACATCTCAGCATATTTCCCCATAATAACATTACCTTCGTTATCATGAGTTCTATAGTTAGCTACCCTGTCTATAAAAAATAGACTCAAAACTTTTATTCCTTGAGGATTTAATCTTTGCTTCTTATCTAGATGTTCCTCAATAGTTTTTCTTATTTGTAATCTTTTTATAGTGTCTGGAGATTCTCCTCCAAGAAGTTGACCAACTACTAATTTTTCTTTAAATAGATCAATATAAGTTACTCCTGTTTCAGCTTTTTCATCTCTGACAGATATTTCATTTACGAAGTATCCCTCATAGTTTGCATTTTTAGTAATAGTCTCTAAATGATCCCCATGTTTTACTTTTTTCTTCATTCTCTTTATTCCAGTTTTTTGTCTCACATCTAATTCTAACTCTGCACTTAATCCTGCCTTAGCAGATTTTATAGAAATAACTTTTATATATTCTCCATTTTTATTTTCAGGAGCCTGTATTCCAGCTACTTCTATTTGCTTTACTAATTTTTTTTCATAAGCATCTATAGAGTCTAACTTATACATCATATTTTCTTTTACCCTATGAGTAGCAGAATATCGCAGTGTACAAAGTGGTTTTAAAGAAGCTATTGCTTCTTTTGATTTATCTGTATTATCTACTGATTGAGGTTCATCAATTATCACAATAGGATTTGTCTCAGATATAAAATCAATTGGTCTATATCCACTTAATCTATCATTGTATCTATGGATGATGTTTGCCTTATCTTCTTTTTTAGGATCTTTAAAACTTTTATTAAAGGCCCCTATATTAATAACCATAATCTCAATGTTATTACTAGTTGCAAAACTTCTAACTTGCTCTAATTTTTGTGAATCATAATCAAAAAAACTATAGGTAACATTATCATATAAACCTTTAAAATGCTCCTTTGTTATCTCTAAAGATTTTTTAGTTCCTTCTTTTATTGCTATACTAGGTACAACAATTATAAATTTTTTAAATCCATATTTTTTATTCATTTCAAGAATAGTTCTGAGATATACATATGTTTTTCCTGTTCCTGTTTCCATCTCAACACAAAAATTAATATTTTTTATAGTTGTCGATTGTTTTAATCCATTTTTTAATTGTATTTTTTGAATATTTTCTAAAAGTTCTTCCTCGTTAATTTGCATTTTATTAGCGATCCCCAGATCATTGTCTGTAAATGAACTTTGCTTCCTATTAATTTTTCCAACTGTAAAGTTACTATCCAGACTTTCTTGTCCTTCAAATATATTTACGATTGAATCTATTGCTTCTAATTGATAATCTAAGTTATCTTCAAATTTTATTTTCATAAATTCATCCTTATTTTTCTAAATATAATATTACATGTTAGTTTTTTTCTAGTT
>DDQV01000109.1:20042-27470 GCA_002342785.1 Fusobacteriaceae bacterium UBA2433
TATATTTTCATGTTAGTTTTTCATATATATTATTATTTTGAAAGAATACTCCATAATTTTATATTTATATAAAAATTATACTTCCCAACTTTTTCTTTTTTTAATAGACCTAATTTTATTAATTTATCTAGATAATTAGAAGCAGTTTGTCTAGTAATTCCTAATCTTTCTGTGATAAACTCAATTTTAGTGTAGGGGTGTTCAAATAATAATTCTAAAAAATCCTTACTATAAATTTTACTTTCTTCTCTCTTAATTATAACCTTAAACTCAATCATTAATTCTGAAATTTCTTTTATTAATTTGATAGATTCTCTAGATGTATTTTCTATTCCATCTAACATATATGCTGTCCATTCTTCCCATATCTCATCTAAATTAGTTGATTCAGAGTTATTTAAATTTTGTAATAGTTCATAATATTTATTTTTATTTTTTATAATATAACTACTCAAATATAATACTGGTATATCCAATAATTTATTTAAAATTAAATATAATATATTTAATATCCTACCAGTTCTTCCATTTCCATCACTAAAAGGGTGAATACTTTCGAATTGATAATGTATTATCCCTAATTTTACCAAGGGATCAAACTCATCCAACTCTAGATTTATATATTTTTCTAAATTAGACATATATTCTTTTATTTCATTATAATTTTGTGGTGGTCTATGTACTATATCTCCTGTTTTAGTATTTTGAATAACTGTTCCAGGAGTTTTTCTTATTCCTTGATTATTTTCTTCTAAAATTCCTTGAATTTCTATTATAATATTAGTCGTAATCATTTCTTTTTCTACAACTAATTCGTAACCTCTTTTTAAAGCAGCATTATAATTTTTTACTTCTTTAGTTGCACTATTATCAGGGATAATATTGATATTTGCTTTATATAATTCATCATTTGTTGTAACAATATTTTCTATTTCTGAACTGTCTTTAGCCTCACGAAGACTCAAAGTATTAAGTAGTAAAAATTTATTTGGTAAACTTTCTATCAAACCTTTTAGTTCGGCTAAACTTTTATTAGCATTAATTACTTTTTTTAGTATTTTTTTACTCTCAACATCATAAGGTAAAGGTAATTTTTTTAACATGTTTTGTCCTCCCTTACACCGACTTCACATCTGTTATTCCAGCCACTTTTAGCGTTTGGATAACATTAGTCTTTTCTACATCATTTATAAATCCTGTATCTTTAAAAATTACACTTACTCTTGGTGATTCCCATTTTTTATGCTCTTCTAATACTCTTTCAGCTATACTATTATTAACTCCACTTGCAAGGCAGATATAAAGTGTTCCTGCACCTATATTAAATATTTTCTTTCCATCGATCTCTATTTCATCAATAGGAGTAGTTAAGTCTAATCCATGTTTCAATAGTAATTCATATAAGATATCCTCTTCTGTTCTATCAGATTTTATATTATCCACATGATCTAACATCATTTGAGAAATATTATTTTTAGCATGTTCGCTATCCCATTCTTTTATATTTGAGCTATCCAACTTGAATACTTTAAACCCAATATCTAAATTAGATAAATCTTTATTAGAATTATCCTCTTTTATCTTCTCCCCTGCTCTTCTAATTCTTTCTTTTCCTATCTCACAAATTGTTGGAAAACTATCATTATTAGTTTCTTCTGGAAGTTGTACACAAATATATTTTCTATTACCCCCGTCTTCTGCATTTAATTTAATAGTTGCATGAGCTGTTGTTGCTGAACCTGAAAAAAAATCAAGAATAATATCTTCTGACTTCATTGCAATCCTCATTGCTTTCATTATTAAAGTAATTGGTTTTGGAAAGTCAAATACCTTTAAACCCATTATACTTTCTAAGTTTTTACTCGCTTCATCCGTGGTTCCGGCATCTTGTCGAGTCCAAAAATTAACAGGAACCATTCCATTATTCATTTCGGATAAAAATCGTTTCAATCTCGGATATGTATTATTTCCTTCTTTCCCCCAATATAGCCTATTTTCTTCAAGGTGTTGTAAATGAGTTTTTTGTGAATATTTCCAAGCATTTGTTGGATGGCTAACTGAATATCCTGTAATTGGATTCTTTAAATTATAAGATAAGTTTGGTCGTTGTTCTTTAGTCGCTGGATTAACATAAGAAACACTTGTCCAAACTCCACGAATGTCATTGTCTGGATTTGTATAAGTAGAATCAGATTTTTCATTCCTCGGTTCTTTTATTTCAGATAAAGCATTGGATTTTCTATAGCATAAAATATGTTCTGTAAGTGTCGCAAAGGTTTTAGAATTATTACTCCTTGTAAATCTTTTTTCCCAAATAATATTAGCAATAAAATTATCTTCTCCAAATATTTCGTCACAAAGTTTTCTAAGATTCGATGTTTCATTATCATCGATTGAAATAAAAATAACTCCATCATCTTTAAGTAAATTTCTAGCAAGCTTTAGTCTTGGATACATCATATTTAACCAGTTAGAATGATACCTTCCGCTTTGGTCTGAATTTGTTGTTAATTTATTTCCATCAGTATCTAACTGACCTGTTTGTTCCATATAGTTTTTTATATTATCTTTAAAATTATCTTTATAAACAAAATCTTTTCCTGTATTATATGGTGGGTCTATATAGATCATTTTTACTTTATTATGATATGATTTTTGAAGTAATTTTAATACTTCTAAATTATCACCTTCTATATATAAGTTTTTAGTTGTATCCCAATCTTTACTATCCTCCTTACAAGGTCTTAGAGTCCCAGTACTTGGTGTCTGTGCTATTAACTTAGCTTCTTGCTTCCCATTCCAGTTAAACGAATATCTTTCTTGCTCTGTATCTACAAATTCTCCTAAATTTTCTTGTAACTTAGTAAAATCAATTTTCCCTTCACTAAATACATCTGGGAATATTTCCTTTAATTTATTTATATTATCTCCAACTATATCCATAGTCTTTCCATCTAATTTTTGCATTTATTTCTCCTTAATATTTATATTTACTGTTCCAATGATTGCTCAAAGGTTCTATATATTCTTTATTTACAAAATCTACTACAAAGTTGTCGATACTAAATTTATCTCTATTATATTCCATAATATTTTTCAAAGATAGAGTATTTTCATTTGAGATTTCTAGACCTAAACTGCCATTATAACTGTTAGGACTAAATTCTTGATTAAATCCATAATTGCTGTTGTTGGAATAATTAATTGAATTATTGTAACCCCCATCAGAAAAATTCATCCAAAAATTACTAACTTTAATAATTTCATTGTCTAAGAAAATTTTAATTTCTATATAATTTCTTCTTTCTTCTACCTCTTCCATTATTCCTTGATCATTCCATGTATACTGGTTAGAGGGGTTAATCCAAATTTTTCTATCTATTGAATAAGAAAAATTAGAATTTTTAGTTTTAATTTGTTTTAAACCACTTTCTATTTTTTTTATGATTTCATCAAGAGATTTTTCTAAAAATCTTTCTTTATCATTTTTTTGTATTGGATTTAAATTAGGAATATTTATATCTTTAAATAATGAATCCATTAAATCAAAATTATCCTCAATCTTTTTATTTCCTAATGATGGTTTTTTATGTAATGGTTTCCCAGTTATTTTTCTGACTACTTCTATTATTTTTTCACCTGTAATCCCTGAAGACAAGTCAACGTATTCATATCCTAATAAATAATCAGGGATATCTTTTTCTTTCTTCACTAAGATAACTCTATTTCTTGTTTCTTTGTCTTTCATTATTCCCATTAAAGAAGTCGTTTCAAACCCCACTCCACCTTCTTCTTTATTAGCTTTTTTAGTATATTCATCTGTCATTACTACAACTAAAAAGCCTCCATTAAAAATATTATTGATCATCATTCTATTAAGATTTGTAGTTCCAAGGCCGAGTTCATATATATCTAGTGTTGCATCTATTCCATACTCTATTAATCCATCCACTAATTCTTTTACCCATAGTTGATGCTCGTCCGAGTCCCAGCTATACATTGCAAAACACTTTATAGGCATTTATCCTCCTTCTTATTTTTACTTTATATTGAGTATTTTTAATTGTAAAACTTTCTTCTTTAACTCTAAACTTAATTCTACTCTTCTATTAAGTTGGCTTTCCTTTTTCATTTTAATTTTCATCTCTTCTAATTCTTCTTTTAATCCAATTAATTTATCCAACTTTTCTGTTTCTAACTTCTTCCCTTCTAAATCTTCACCAAGTATTTTAAATGCTTTTACTCTGTCTAATATACTATCATAAAATTCCTTTAAATTAATAGAATTATAACCTTTCATATTCAAACTTTGAATAAATTCTGGTTGATTTTCTATAATAAACCATGAAGTGTTATACATTTTTTCTATCTTTATATTTTTATCTATTGTTTTAATAGCTGTAGATAATAAAATTTGATTTTCATATTGAAATACTAATACAGTTGCTTTAGGTATAAAAGAATGAAATATCTTAGCTATTTTATCTTCATTACCAAAACGTCTAAGCTCAATAGTTATGAAATTTATTTCTTCATACCTCTCACTTCCTTCTATATAGGTATCTATGTTGGTGTTTTCATAATTTAAAATATACTTTAGCTTTACTCTTTCAATACTCTCTACAAATAATTTCTTCAGCTTCTCATCTGCACCAATATTTCTATATATAACTTCTTTAGGTATAAAACTATCCACTTTCCATTCTTTAGGGAAATTAAAATAAATCACTATTTACTCCTTCATTACTTAGTATAAATTTATACAAAACTGTGAATTAAACTCTCAACATCTTGTAATGACCTAGTTATCATTATTTTTTCTTTAACTTGATTTACATTATCTAAATTATTTATTTTCCTTATATCAGGAATAAGATCCAAACTTACTTGACCAAATTTAATTTCTAACATCCCTTCTATTCCTGTTACTAGACCTTTAATTTCTCTTGCATCACCTTGACTTTCTTTTAAAGAATTAAAAATATCTATATCTTCTTTTCTAATATTTTCAAGTACTTCTAAAACTATTTTTTTCACTTCTTCCTCCTCCTCAATATCGTCTATTTCAAATTGTTTTTCATCTTCAATTTTCTCAACTGGAATTATTATTTGTCCTTCTACTAAGTCTGTTTTTATAACTTTAGAAACAGGAATATTTATCTTTTTATTATCACTAGTTTCTTCAATAAATTCATTATTTATTTTTTCTATCTCTTCTACTTTTCCAAATATTTCAACTGATTTATTATAAAATTTTATATAGTTATTAGAATCTTTTATATTGATAGATACATCTTTTAAATCCAATAAAGCATCTGTGTAAATCAATTTATTTTCTCCAAAAAATTCACGGTTATAACTACCTAAATTATTTAATCTATTTAAAATATCTTCTAAATCAGGTTTTGCAAGAGTATATTTTTTATTTATCATATTTACTGTAGCTTTTTTATAGGATTTACTTATGATTTCTTCTACAATACTATTAATTGTCATAGATAAAACAATGTTATGACTTTTATCTATTTCCATTGCTTTTTTATAAAAATATATTGCTTTCTCAATATCTATTTCTTTATAAATATCACCTAAATCTCTATATACGCTAAATTTATTACTATAATCATAATATTCAAATTTATCTATCATCTTATTATATATATTTATAGCTAAATCAGTTTCTTCATCTTCTATAAACTTTTCTGCATTTCTATGCAGTTCTTTAAAATAATCTTCATCTAAAGTATCATTAAAGACTTCTTTAAAAACATCAGTATCTTTCCCTTTAAATAATTCTATTGCTTCATCTGCATATTTTCTTATATTATAAACATCTTTCACATTCAAATATGATAAAATTAAATCTTGATATAATTCATAACTATACTCTTCTGCTATAGGGTCTAGCGAATGATTTTTCAAAAATTCTATTATCTTCTCTATCTTTTCATTACATTCTTCCATATGACATATCTCTAAATAGCTTTTTTCTAATGACTTTACTCTACTCATTTTAGACTTTTCTCCTTCCTTTTTTGACTTTAATGAACTTAAATTGACGATAACTCTCTCTTTATTTATATTATTTTTTTTTTGACTTTTATCAAATGATACCATATACAGGTTATCCTGATTATTAATTAGTTTTTTTAACCTTTTCAAAGCTTTAACTTCTATCTGTCTAATCCTTTCCCTAGTTACTTTAAATATTACACCAATTTCTTCTAAAGTTCGTGCGTACCCATCATCTAAACCATACCTAAATCTTATGACTTTCTCTTCTCTGTCTCTTAGTTTAAATAGCATAATATTTAAGTGTTCTTTTAATAATATTTCTGCGACTTCTTCATATGGACTAGGTGTATTTTTATCTTCTATAAAATTTCCTAATTCAATGTCTCCTTGATTCCCTAGGAGAGTTTGTAATGAAATTGGATCTTGGTTCATATCTAAAATACTCTTTACTTTTTCAGTTTCCATTTCTAATCTACTAGCTAATATATTTGATGTAGCCCCTTTTCCAGTTTCTTGTAAATAAATTCGAGCTTCTTTTTTTATTTTATTTATAGTTTCTACCATATGTACAGGAATCCTTATAGTTTTCCCTTGATCAGCAATAGCCCTTGTAATACGTTGTTTTATCCACCAAGTTGCATAAGTTGAAAATTTATATCCTTTTAAATACTCAAATTTTTCTACAGCTTTTATAAGTCCTAAATTTCCTTCTTGAACTAAATCCTCTATATCTAACCCTCTATTTGTATACTCTTTTGCTATATTTACTACTAATCTTAAATTAGCTTCTATAAGTTGGTTTTTAGCTTTCATATTCCCTTGATCTGATAATTTAGCTAACTCAATTTCCTCTGAATGATTTAAAAGCGAAATTCGTCCTATTTCCTTTAAATATATATTTAAAGAACTTCCAACTTGTAAATCAATATTTTTCAGACTAACTTTGCTTGCATTACTTATACTTCTGTATTCTTTTAATTTATCTAAAACACTCAAATAAATATCTTTTAATGACTTTAATTCAATATTTTTAATTTGAAGTTTACTATTTACTCTATCTAAATAAGTTATCCCTAACCAATCTGTTTTATGTTCTTCATCTATTTTAACTCTATCCATTTTAATTGATTTTTTACATAAAGAAATCATAAATTCTTCATTATATCTAACTTCAAAATAAGTCTGCTTGGGAAATAATTTATGAAGTTCATTTAAAACAAGTTTAAAATTATCCCTTTTAAAGAGTCTAATTTTAATAAAATTAATCTCGTTAATACTATAATCTTTTAATGAGTAATAACCCTTAGATTTTACTAGATATACAAGTTCTACTTTTTCTATTTCATCCATTAGAATTTTTTTTGTCAATTCACTTGATTTAAGGTTATGCAAAATAACGTCTTTATCTATAAT
>DDQV01000109.1:27517-28389 GCA_002342785.1 Fusobacteriaceae bacterium UBA2433
CCCCCTTAAATTTATTTTATAATTAAAAATGAAATAAATTCAAAATCATCTAGTTTTTTCACCATATTATTACTTAAAGTTGTAGCTCCAAAACTAAATAAACTATCTACAGCTTTTTCTTCTTCTTTTCCAACTATATTTTCGACTGCCTTTTCTAGTAAAGAAGAATACTTAGTCATATCATATGCATTATTAGTTTCCTTATTGAATTCTTCTATCAGTGTGTCATATAACTCACTAGAGCCACTACATAATTTTTTATATAGATCTAAGATCTTCTTACTTTGAATAAAGTTATATTTTACATCCCCTATATTATCTATATATACTAAAAAATAAGGGTTTAATGTGTTATTCTCACTAGGTTTTATATCTTTATTTATTTGCTTGAGACAAAATATTACTCCACCTTCAGCTTCAGATATGTTACTTTTTACTATTGCATACATCCCTGTAGAAGCTTTTTCAATAATTTTTTTATTTGATTTCATATAGTTAACCAAATCCATCTTAAAATCATTAAATGTTAAGTCTGTAATAGATATTCCACCTTTGATATCTTCTAAATCTATAACTTGATCTTGTAACTGTTTCAATTGAGATTTTCTATATTCTAAGTCATTCATTCCTGTTTTACTGTCGTCAATAATATTATCTTCACCAGTGGCTGAAATATCTAACATAACCATTCTTCCACTTACCCTAGCTTCCAAATTAATATATTCATCTAACTCCATATTTGCCCAAAAATTTACTAATTGAATATATTTATTTTTAGATCCTATTCTATCTATTCTTCCAAACCTCTGTATGATCCTTACAGGGTTCCAATGGATATCATAATTTATTAGATAATCACAATCTTGTAAATT
>DDQV01000088.1 GCA_002342785.1 Fusobacteriaceae bacterium UBA2433
GGTTTTAGATGCTCTTACAGACGCTTTTAATGGATATCATATGGGAGTAACGGCAGAAAATATAGCAGAAAAATATAATTTATCAAAAGAATTTCAAGATGCTTTTGCTTTAGAATCTCAAAGAAGAGCAATATCTGCAGTAGATAGCGGAAAATTTAAAGATGAGATAGTACCAGTAGAGGTAAAAACTAGAAAAGGAACAGTAATTTTTGATACAGATGAATATCCAAATAGAAAAACAAATTTAGAAAAATTAGAAAAATTAAGAACTGTATTTAAAAAAGATGGAACAGTAACAGCAGGAAATGCTTCTGGAATAAATGACGGAGCCAGTGTAATGTTAGTAGCTTCAGAAGAAGCAGTAGCAAAATATAATCTAACTCCACTAGTAGAAATAATTTCTACAGGACAAGGAGGAGTTGATCCATCAATTATGGGAATGGGACCAGTTCCAGCAATAAAAAATGCTTTAAAAAAAGCTAAAATGAAATTAGAAGAGATGGAATTATTAGAATTAAATGAAGCTTTTGCAGCGCAATCACTTGGAGTAATGACAGAATTAGTTAATCAACATGGTGTAACTATGGATTGGTTTACAGATAAAACAAATGTAAATGGAGGAGCAATAGCTTTAGGACATCCAGTAGGAGCTAGTGGAAACAGGATTGCAACAACACTTATCCATGAGATGAAAAAAAGAAATGTTGATTTTGGACTAGCGTCTCTTTGTATTGGTGGAGGAATGGGAACAGCTTTAATTTTAAAAAATGTAAAATAGAGTTAAAAAAAAGATCTAACCAATTATTTAATTGGTTAGATCTTTTTTTTAGTTGTACACTTTTTCCACATATTTTTCACTAGCGATAGCAGCTATAGCACCGTCAGCAGTTGCAGTTATTACTTGATATAATAATTTTTCTCGACAATCTCCTGCTACATAAACACCTTCTAAATTGTTTCCAGTAGATGAGAGTTTTACATTTAGAGTTTTTTCATCTGCAATTAAAAAACCACCAGAATTAACCAATAATTTATTTTTAAATAACTCTGTATTGGGTATATTTCCTACCAAAACAAATATACCAATTGGTTCATTTCCTCCATTATATTCTATAACTTTTCCAGTAATTTTATTTTTTAAAACAATACTTTCAAGACCTTTAATAGGATCTCCTTTCATCTCGTCAACAACAGTGTTCCAAATAAAATTTATTTTTTTATTTTTAAATGCTTTTTCTTGTATTGATTTAGCGGCTCTTAGCTGGTCCCTTCTATGAACTACATTTACTTTTTTAGCAAATTTAGTTAAAAAGATAGCTTCTTCTACAGCAGTATCTCCACCACCTATGACAAAAACTTCTAAATTTTTTATAAAAAATGCATCACAGGTAGCACAATAAGAAACTCCTCTACCGGTATATTCTTTTTCACCTGGAGCACCAGTAGATCTAGGAGTTGCACCAGTAGCTAAGATAATAGATTTAGCTTTGTATTCTATTCCTAATTCATTAGTCAGTACTTTTATTTTAGAATCTAGGTCAATATCAACTATGGTATCAGTTTTAAATTCACATCCAAAGTTTATAGCTTGATCTTTCATTCTCATTGTTAATTCTGTTCCAGATTCAGAGATCATTCCTCCAGGATAATTTTCAATTTCAGATGTTGTAGAAATCTGCCCTCCTACTAACATATTTTTTTCAATTACCAATGTTTTCATCATTCCTCTGGCTCCATAAAGACCAGCAGATAAACCAGCAGGACCAGCCCCTAATATAATTAAATCGTATAAATTTTCCATTTAATACCTCCTAAAATATTACTTTTTCATAATATGATTATATACTTATTTTGTCTAAATAACAACTAAAAATTTATTTTGTCTTTTACCTTTGCAATTGATTAAAATAGAGGTATAATCATATTAAATAAAAACAAAAAATAAAAAATGGAGGATTAGCTTATGAAAGAAAAAATTTTAAGGTTATTAAGTAAATCAGAACCACTAAAAACTGGCGATATAGCTGAAATATTGAAGGTAGATGCAAAAGAAGTTACTAGATTAATAAGAGCTTTGAAAAAGGATGGAAAAATTAATTCTCCTAAAAGATGTTTTTATACAGTTGAAAAAGTAAAAGAAAAGTTAACAGTTAATAAAAAAGAATTTGCAGCTCTTTATAAAGAAAAAGCAACTTTAAAAACTAAAGTGGAAGCAGAAGTAAATTTAAATGCTTTTATGGATCTTATAGAAGAAATACTAAGTTCTGGAAAAGAAATAAGTTTTTCAGGATGGGGAAAGTTTAAAATAGTTCAAAGAGGAGAAAGAAAGGGGCGAAATCCTAAAACAGGAGAGGAAATTAAAATTTCTCCTAAGAAAACAATTAAATTTAAACCTGGAAAATATTTAGATGAAAAGTTAAATGATTAATTAAAAAAAATCTTCTGATTAGTAGAGTAAGATCTACTTATTTAGAAGATTTTTTTTAGAAATAAAAAAGATGGAGAAATTTCCATCTTTTAAAATCTAATAATTTTTTCCTGCAGCCATAATATTATTTATATCAAAAGCATGACAAGGAGTTACTCCATAGACCATTCCACAATGAGGACAAGTATATTCCATAGTTACCATTGTTATTTCTTCGTTACATTCGTGGCATTTTAAAGTTGCTGCAATAGGCATAGCCTGTAGACTAAATCCCATCATTCTTACCTTATCAACTACCTGTTTTCCATCTTCAAAACTACCATTACATCCATCGTGCATATTTATACCTCCTAATTTTTTATTATCTCAAAATTTGCTTCTAATTCTTTGCCATATCTAAGTTTAGTTCTCATCTCTTGAATAACATTATCTAAAGATTCTAACTTGTGTAAGATAGCTTTTTCTTGAGTTGTTATTTCCATTACTTTATCAATACCACCATTACTAATTATTATTCTTTTGTCTCCCATAAGAGCTAAAATAGGATCATGAGTAGCCATAAGAACTATTTTTTCTTCTCCAACTAATAATTCTAAAGCTTTTTTTCTATCAATACCAGCATTTTCTATCTCATCAATAAGTACAATAGGTGATTTGCTTAAAATAGCAACATCAGCAATCATAAGAGCTCTAGATTGTCCACCACTAAGACTTGTAATAGGTGTGTCCAAAGAAAATTTTTCTCCAGCTAATTCATTAGCTTTATTAAAAATTTTCTCGATAATTTCTTTTTCATTTTCTACCATTCTACTTTTTGCATGAAGTTCAAGAAACTCTTCAACACTTAGGTCCATAACGAAATTCATATTTTGAGATAGTTGTGCTACTAATTTATTATTGCTAGAAAATCTACTTTCAATACTCATAGTTTTTCCATCGATAAGGACTATTCTATTTGTAGGAGTATCAGCATTAGCCCCCCATTCTATATCTGCTAGCAGTCTACTTTTTCCACTTCCAGTAGGACCAACAATAGCTATTATCTCACCTTTATTTATAGTTAATTCTTCAAAAGTTTCAGCTATTTTATGTTTATTAAACCCTGGTTTTAAAGTGATACTTTGAACTCCTTTGTCCTCTTTAATTCCTAAAAAATCTATCATTTGATTAGTAAAAACAATAAATGAATCGATAAGTTCATCTGGAATGATGGCTTTTTCTTCTAAAATTTCTGGATCTAAAAGATTTAAATAAGTAATTAAAGAGCTGTCTTTAGCATCGTTTAAATCAACGAGATTATCTGTTAAAAAATCTTCAATAAATGGGTAAAGATTAAGTAATTCTGCAATTGTTTTTTTTGCTATTATATTTTTATTTATCATCTTCATCCTCCAAGTTTATTTTTCTGACATTTCCCATTTGATGTTCTTCTCCTATTCTAGTTTCACCTAAACAATAAGAACATAAAGCAGAAGGCATAGAAAATCTTAATTTTTTTCCTTTAAGAGTTTTTATTTCCTCATCCTTATTATATATAAGGGTAGAAAACTCATATGCACCTTGACCAGTCAATCCATTAACATGCATAGTAGTAGCTCTAGGATTAACAGATGTAACTCTAGACATAAATACTTCTCTTTCTGCTTGGGATACAATATCACCCTTAGTGATTACAACTATATCTGCCGTTTTAAGCATGGGTCCAATTTTTTTAGGAGTATTTATTCCACTTAAATTATCAATAACACAAATAGCTTTTATGTCTTTTATGTAAGGAGAACACCTATTGCATAATCCCGCACTTTCTGTAATAAGGAGATCTAAACCTTTTTTTATACCCCATTGAGTTACTTCTTCTATATTACTTACAAAGTAATGATCAGGGCAAAGTGAGGCAGATAAACCTTTTTTTACTGGAACTCCAATTTTTTCATATAAAATATCATCGTCGGTATATAGACAGTCAAATTTTACAACGCCAACTTTTATATTTCTAGATTTTAGATTATCTATTGTTTTTATTATTAAAGCTGTTTTCCCTGATGAAGGGGGTCCAGATACTGTTATTAAATTCATAATTTATATTCTCCTTCTATGTTTATAGTAAAATTAATATTTTAAAATTATTAGTAACCAATTTATTATCTTCTAATTATACGTTTTTAGTTTCTTGAAAAAATAATTTTTCGCAATGTTTTAAAATAGCTCCAATGTCGTTATTTTTTATGTAATCCCATCCTACCCACATAAATTTTTTATCTTTTAAGTTGTTGTCAACTTCGGGGTTTACAGTAGGGAATAATCCTTGATGAGATAAAAGTTCTCCGACCTCTTTAGAAGCGAAGAAATCAGCCAGTGGTTTTAGTTCTTTTTCTTTAGATTTTTTAGTTAACATAAATATTGGAGAAAGTGCAGCACCATCTTCAGGCCATTGTGCAACCATTGGTCCACCTTGCCCAGTCATCTTAGTAAAAAAATAAGGCATAATTGTTACAGCTGGAATATTTGTTTTTAATTTATTTGATTTTACCATTTGTGATGGATGCATATTTTGTAAAAGTGTTTTTCCTAGTTTCTTAACTCCATCTTCTCCATAATTTTTATATATACTTATTAATATAGCGTTAAATAGATCAAAATCTGATATAGGTAAGCTCACTGAATTTTCAAATTCAGGTTTTAATAGATCGGCCCATGATTTTGGAAAAGATCTGTTTCCTAATGCATCTGTGTTAACCAAAAATACTGCTGGAACAACTGCTAGCATAGAATAATCCCCATCTGGATCTTTTAATGATATATTTTCATTGTTAAAGTCTTTATTATATTCTGTCATTCCTGTAATATCTTTAAAGATACCTTCATTTTTAAATTTACCCATAAGTTCATCTTCAAAGAACAAATCAAATCCAGCAGAGATAAACATATCGGCTAATTTTTCTGGATGATTAGCCTTTATGACATCCTCTTTTAACCAATCAAGTCCGCTAGAAGCAGCTTTTAATTCATGATTTATTTTCATTCCAGTTTTTATTTGGAATTTTTTTAGCCCTTCTAAAAGAGGATTTTTAATTGGACAAGGTAGTAGTCCCATTACAGACACAGCATCTTTATCATCAATTTTTTTATCTAAATTGACATCTTCTGAATTTCTATCTTGTTCTATTATATCGTTTATTAATTCTAAAAATGTTTCTACATTAATTTTTTTAGCTTCTAGAGCTTTTTGTATAGTAATTTTTCCAATAGTATTAAGTAAGTTTTTATTATCTAATCCTTTAAATCCTTTTGAATTAAAGAATTCGATAGTTTCTGGATAAGTATTTATAATTTCTTTTAAAGTCATTTCTTTTGTTATATAATTCATTACTTGTCACCTCAACTTTTTATTTTATAATCTAGTATACTACAAATATATATATAATGCTTGTAACATAGGTTACGAAAAATAATTTTTTTAAATTATTTAATATTGAAATTTAATCCTTATCTAATATATAATGAATTATAAAGATCAAAATTATCTATAAACAATTAGGAGGAGAGTATGAATATATTTGAAAAATTAAAAAATGTAAAAATATTTAAGGATATACAAAAAGAACATTTAGAAGTTTTATTGCTTGAATTAAAATATAAAGTTAAAAAATTTGATAAAAATGAAGTAATAGCTTTTAGGGGAGATGAAATAGAAGATCTTATAATAGTTGCTATGGGAAATGTTTATACTGAAATGCAAAAATTAAATGGTGATTCTATAGTGGTAGATCGATTATCAGAGGGAGATGTTTTGGCAGGAGCTTTTATATTTGGGAAGGATAATAGATTTCCAGTAGATGTAATAGCATCGTCAGAATCAGAATTAATATATATATCTAAGGAAGAAATTATTAAAATGTTTCAATTAAATGAAAAACTATTACAAAACTATTTAGGTGTAATAAGTAATAAAACTCAATTTTTATCTAAGAAAATTTGGTTTTCTTTTACTAATAAAAGTATAAATAATAAATTAATAGCTTATCTTCTTAATAATATGAATAGAAATAATCAAGTATTGTTACAAAATTCTATGAAAGAGATAGCACAGATGTTTGGTGTTGCTAGACCATCTCTATCTCGTGTATTAAAAGAATTTATAGACGAAGGAATAATAATAAGGAAAGAAAAAAATTTGTTAGAAATACCGTCAAAAGATATACTAGTGGACAAGGTAGATTAATTGATATAAAAATTAAAAATATATAATGTATATTATTAAAAAAATAAAAAACATCTATTTTTGTTCCCACACTAAAGAAAAATGCACCAAGCAAAAAGTCTTTATAAGAAGCAATATCAGATTCTACT
>DDQV01000144.1:0-2448 GCA_002342785.1 Fusobacteriaceae bacterium UBA2433
TCCCAATAATACCAATGGTTTAAAGGCCTTGTAGTTTGCTTTATTTCAGTTATAGGGGTGTAATTACAAGGGGAAGATTTTAGAAGGACCTTAGAAGGCAAATAAGAGAGGAGAATAATAATTTTTTAAAAAATTTAGTTTTTGTGGAATATAATAATCACTTTTATTACGATTTATACAAAAATTAAAACAGATAGAAAACCTATCTGCTTTAATTTTTATTTATTCTATTTTATCTTCTAAATTATCAAAACTATTTGTTTGAATCATTTCATGATCTAATCTGATAGCTTTAAAATGTTTTTTTCCACACTCTATTTTTGCTTTTTCTTTCTCTCTCAAATCTTCTGCGAATAATGTTCCTTTTGTCTCTACTACAAGGTAAAGTTTTTCATTCCCATCTTTTTCATATAATACAGCCCAATCTGGATTATATGATCCAATAGGAGTATCAATCTTGAACCAACTAGATAATTTAGCATATACTTTAACATTATTACTTGCTTCAAATCTTTCAACAATATGAATCTTTTAGAAAAAATTATATCCTAAAGTTAATGATACAAGCTCAACATTATCTTTTCCACTCGGATTATTTTTAACTTCTGTGATTGAATAAAGAATTTCTCCTTGTAATGAATCTAAGAATTCAATACCTATTCCAAAAGCTCCATAGACTCCTCCATCGGCTTTTGAGACATTTGTATAATTAGTATCGTCATTTACCACAAAACTTTTCCCTAATCTAGTTACAACATATGATTTTACTACTATAGGAATAACATTAAACTTTGCAAAAGCATATAGAGGAACCACATCATATCCTACATTCCTTTGATTAGATGTCGTCTCATATTTTAAGTTTCCATTATATGCAACGCCTGCTCCTAGATCTACAAAACCTAAAAAATCTTGACTAAGCTCGAGTCCGGCATTATACCCTAACTCTTCTATTTTTTTACTCCCTGTCCCCTGAACAACTCCTCCTTTCACCCATAAATCCAAGGCTAGAGTATTCAATGAGATTATAGTAAAAACCAATACAACTAATATTCTTTTCATAACTTTCTCCTCCTACTTTTCTTTTATATCTCAAACATTTTAAATTTTTTTTATTTTAATTATAACATTTTTTGGTTTTATGTCAATATAGTAGACATTCGATAGATAGAGATCTTAATGCTAGTTATTATATCCTTTTAGATAAAAACTTACCAGAATAAAACTTATCCATTGAGCCTAATAAATATCAGTTAGTTCTTAATAATTAATTTTCTTTCCAAGAAGCTTTCTTCTCAAATAGTTTTCATAGATAACTTAATAATATAATTTTTTTCTTATACCACTAGATCTATGATCATAAGAATTTTTATTTTTAAATAAAAATAAACCCCTTAACTGTAATAATCACACAGCTAAGAGGTTTAAATTTATTTTATTTTATTTTTCTGGCTACTTTATTTCCTAAAATCCCTCCAATTACTAATGCTACAAAGAAAACCCATCCAGAAAGGGAGAAGTTTGCTATTGGAGTATATAGCGCTCCTACATTACAACCATTTGCAAATCTTGTTCCTAATCCCATCAATATTCCACCCATAGCATATAGAACTCCTTGCTTAAATGTAATTTTAATTTCACTTGCTGTTGTGCTCTTAAAAGTTCCAGCTAGAAGTAAACAAATTATTGTTCCTAACATAATCCCAACATTTTGAACATTGATTGGATGAGAGAAAAATGGCATTGTATAAACTTTTTCAGGAAAATTTGTAAAATTAGATAATGTTGTAGGTGATATTCCAAACAACATTAAAACTTTTCCAAACCATAAACCATATGGTGTAGAAGCTCCCCATCCAGCTTTTGTTACTCCCATTAATAATGTAAATATCACTGCTATCGCTGATGCTGCTACTTTCATAGACCAAGGTGTAACAAATAAACTTATATATGTTTCTTCACTAAATAATTTAAATTCTTTATTACTTTCTTTATTATCAGTCATAATTTTCATTTGTTCTATCTCACTAAGAACTCCTGTGAAAGTTCCTGAAACTTTTCTAAATGATTCATATTTTTTAGATATATAAACCACAATACCACAAAGTAATGCAGTTAATAATATTGCTCCTAAATATCCGTCTAATCCATCCCATTTAAATAAATCTGGAAAGTAAACTCCACCAGTTAATTTTGCTCCAGTTTCAGTTGTAAACCATGATTTTCTAATCCAATCTGTTGAAATTCCAGCTTCTTTTACCCACGTAGCTGCTCTTTGGAAAGGAAAACCCAAGAAAACACCCATTCCAAAAAAGATAAGAGTTATAAATCCCCTTGAAAATCCTGTAATAACATCTGTCAAAACTCCTGATGCACAACAAACTGAAAATGTCATACCAAACCCAAACATTATTCCACCAATAATTAATCCAGAATTAACTTGATTTA
>DDQV01000144.1:2566-2773 GCA_002342785.1 Fusobacteriaceae bacterium UBA2433
AATGTTCTCATTAATTTTGTTGAACCTGTATTATATGCTCTATTCACAGATCCTGCAAAACCCATAAATCCCCTAGTCAATGCATATCCAAATCCAATTCCTGCTAACAATCTAAAAAATAGCATAGAACTACCTAACATTGTTTTCCCCATTATTAGTGTTAATATTACAATTATTAACCCTATTAAATTTTCTGTTTTTTTCATT
>DDQV01000136.1 GCA_002342785.1 Fusobacteriaceae bacterium UBA2433
TTTTATTTTATCTTTTAAAAATTCGGGTAGTTCCATCCAACTCTTTAAAGCTTTATGTAACAAGATCCTTTTCTCTGTTTTATTAACTAATTTTTCACCAATAGCTATTAATTTTTTTCTTTCTTTTTCTAATATTTTCTCTACTTCTTTCTTTTTATCTCTATCCATTACATTTCACCACACTTCTCTATGCAAAATTTATATTATTTACAGATCATAGGTCTCCCTCCAAAATAAATATTATTTCCTACCCCACCTGTAAAGGATATATGTTATAATTTTTTTGCTAGATGGGGATACAAGGAGGAATTAATATTAAAACTAAAATAAATGAAGCACTTAAAACATTAAGAGTAACATATAAAAATCAAGTGTCTTGTGACACTGAAATTGATAATGAATTAAAGGTTATTAAGGGGACTCTTTACACTAGCGGTTCAACACAAAAACATATTTTGTCTACTGGTTATAGTCATTTTAATAATAGACATGAAGTTTCTGATTGTGCTGAACGTGCAATTATAGATACTATAAAAAATTTTGATACCACTTTAATAAAATAATAGATCTTCCCCATCTAGTTTTTATAATTCTAAAATTTCTTTCATAATTTTAATATCTTCTGGTCCAAGTAACATTACAGATTCGTCTTTTTCTTCTCCATAATATTTATTTAATTTTTTTACAACTAATATTTTTAACTCACTAATTTCTTTTTTTAATTCTTTTTTCATAATAAATCGACCTCCTAAATAGTTATATTTTCTTTATTAAATCTACGGCATAGGATATTTTCGAACTCTGTATTTACAGGGTTACTACTGATATCAAATCCATTTTGATTGGCTATTTTTTGTTTAAGAGACTCAATCTCTTTTTCTGTCATTTGTACCATCATAACTTCTACTTTTTCTTTTCTAGTCAATTTTTTAGGTTTTACTATCTCTGATATTAGATGATCTTTATCTTTTAGAATAGCTACAAGGATAGCAGGGTTCATTAATTTACCTTTTAATTTCATATATTTAATAACTTTTTCAACTTCTTCCAAAGATCCATGAGAATGTTTTTTTATATTTTTCATTGTATTTTGGTTTATATTTTTAATATTTGATGATTCCAGAGTTTCTTTTAATTTTTTATCAAATTTAGGATCATTTAGATCTAGTTCTGCTGAATCAGTATTGTCTTTTTTTTGAGGTTTATTCTCTTTGACTTTTTTAACTACTTCAACTTTAGATTCTTTTGGTTTTTCATCTTCTTTTTTAGTTTCTTTAATGCTTATCTCTATTACATTTGCTAAAGAGTTAGTTAATACATAATGATTTCTATATCTTTGTTTAGGATTAGTTCTTTCATTAGCAGGGATTAAATATTTTTCTACTTGGATAAGACCTCTTAATTTTAATTCTTTTAGTGCTTTATCGGTCCTAGATTCTCCCCATCCTAATAAATGGTTTATTGTAGTTTTTTTAGGAGTTGCCTTTCCACCATTAAAGCTATGTGATGCTAAGAATGCATATAAAAGTTTAGCATTACTACTAAGATCTTTATCACACATAATTTTTTTAGGAATCATTCCAAATCCATTTTCATATACTGTTCCTTTAAATTGCTCTACTGTAAACATAGCTATCTCCTTTTGGAGAAGTCTCGAGGTTCTCCACTTATATTTTTTAATTGTTTTTTAATTATCTTAATTAAAATGTTGTTTTACTACTTAAAAAAAAGTATACTTGTAATGGCCTTAACAGGATATTAATTTTTAAGGAGGTGATTCTATGGTATTTTATATTAATCAATTAACGCATGAGGTCCACAAATCTACTTGCTCATATGTTGGTTATCCTAATGTTATACACTTAGGAATTTTTGACTACCCATCTGAAGCTGTTTTATATGCTTTAAAAAATGGATACTCAAATGCTGATGGCTGTGCTTATTGCTGCCCGCAATCGCACACAAAATAATTAAGTGAGGATTTTTTAATCCTCTCTTTTTATTTCAATTCCTAAATGTTTTAAAATCCTTTTTTTGCTTCCTAGACAAACTCTATCTAAATGAATAGATATGTATAGTTCATCCCCTCTTTTAAAATTTAAAACATTTTCTTGAGTTACCTCTAAATCATACCCACATTCGTTTTTAATGATTTTATATTTTTCATTTCTCATTTTTAAAGTTTTATTCTCTTTAAAAACTTCATACAGAGTATCAGATATTTTTTTTAGTTTTGTTTCATCAAAAATTTCTCCTTTACACTCTTTCCAAGTATGTAGAATTTCTGTTCCATCTTCAAGTTTATACTTTGAAAACATGCTTTTAACATCTTTTTTCTTTTTTTCATATCCCCACATCCTTTTTATTTATTATTTCAAATCCGAGGTCAAGAATCTGACCTCTTGAGGAGAACCCCGAGTTTCAAATAACAAATTTTGCTTTTAAGCAATTATTTGGACGAATTTTTAAGATAATTCATCTGATAAAATTAATTTTGTTTTATTTATTATTTTTTCATTGCCTTCTTTAATTTGTTTTCTTAACCAATATTTACTGTAGCCTACTTTAGAAGCAAGTTCATTAAAAGTTAATCCAGCTTGTATTCTCAAAGATGTTATCTCTCCAAAATGTTTTAGATTATTCATATTTATTATCACCTCAAAATTAGTTTATAATTTTTATTGCTTTTTGTCAATAGAATTTTAAAATAAAAAAGTAGCAGTAAATTTTTCTTACTACTACTTTTTTTATTATATATGTTTTTTATTATATATGTTTTTTCTTAAATACGTTTACTCTTATTACCCCCCTTGGTTTGAAGGTACTCAAATTGAATGCATTCACTTTGAAGGTGTCCAATTTGAACCCCATCAAAATAGATGGGTTCAAAAAGTGTTAATTTTATAAGGAAAAAGAACTAAAAGTTAATTTAGCTCTTTTTTATTTATTAACGTCTTCTTGGAATTTAAGTTTTAATCTTGTATTTTTTATGAAATTTTCTTCTAGCTTAATATCAATATTAATATTTTTTTCTAGATCATCAGGATTTTTAAATTTTATTTCTGTAGGGATAGTTTTAGCTATATAATAGTCTGCTATTATCCCTGCAATTCCTAGCCCAACAGTGAACCATAAAGCAAATTGTGTGATTTTTAAATTTTTAACCTCAATACTTTGGAAGCCATTTTTAGAAAATAATTTTAATTCTCCTGAAATAAAAAATTCTTCTTCTAGATTTAAAAGTATGTTTTTTCTATACTCTATCAAAGTCTTTACACTTATATTTTCCAGACAGTTACTATAAGGATTATATTCAAATTCCTTTTTGTTTATATTCTCATTTTCTTCTTCTTCTCTCATAAAAACTAAAAGATGCCTTTTTTTTAATAAATAAAAAAGATAAATTATTTCATAAGTAGCCTTTTTTAAAGAGTTATATTTTTGAGAATAATCATTACTATTAACTTGAAGAATTACTCCCTCAGATGTTATTAGAATACCCACTCCCCCTAAATGTTTTTTTAATACATATTGGAACAGTTCCTCAAATCTATGTTCAGTAGCCTCAGGTTTATATTTTATAATCGTTTTAATTGTCTCTTGTTGAAATTTAGTGAACTCTATCATGGTCTTTTTTTATAAAGTTCTAATTTTTTATCGATTATTTTTAGTTCTTCTAGGTTTTTAATATAGACGCTTTCTATCTCCAATTCTTTAAAAGTATTTAAATTTTCTATTACATATTCTTTAGTTAATTCGGTTTTTGTTAATTGATCTATGTACACGTATATTTTTTTATTAGAATTTTTGCCCATATTAATTATCCCTTTTAAATCTCTTAATGCTTCCAATAAATGAAATTTAGTATTTATACCTGTAAAAATTACTTTATCAGCTAAGTCATAATATTCATTGTATTTAGAAGCTACCCCCAACTTTTTTTTATCAAATTCGACAATTTTTTTTGAAGTATTTTTTTTATTGAAGTTTTTCACGTAACTCCTTATTTCATTTTTAAAAATAAATTCTTTTTGTTTTTCTTTAGAATTTTCAACTATGTAATCATAGATATAGTTATAATACCTTGTTATAAAAAAGGTATATTTAAATAACAGTTCTTCTAAATTTTTTTCAAATTCGTCTCTATTTAAAGTTTTTTCTAACTTTAGGCTATAATTTATCTGGTTATCACTGAGGTATTCTTTTCTAATCCTATTAAATCTTTTCTTATTTAGTAAGTATTCTTTTCTAATTTTTAATTGTGAATAATGAGAGTCTAAAGATTCCTCGACTGATCTATAAAGTAAATTAGTTAAAATAACTTTATCATTTTCATATGTTATCTTAATATCTATAGCATCCCCTGTATTTAAAAAAATAGGTAAGCTTAAGTCAATAGAATTATCTTTTAATTCACTTGTTTCTATTAAATTTTCATAAACTGCTTTAATTCTATTTTTTAAATCCATCATAATGCCCTCCCTAAAATATCATCTGTCACATAATACCATATTTTGTTTCTTTAGAACAATTTTTTGATATTTATATTCTTTTACAAAATCGACTATTTTTTCTCTTATTTCTGAAGCTGTAGATTCTAAAAGTATTTCTATTTCTAAACTTATTTGACTCCCTTTTGTTATATTTTGGCAGCTTCTTTTGAATACTCCTGTTGTATCTACTTCATCTATTTTTACTTTCCACCATCTATTTTTTTCTGTAGAGTTTAATATCCTCTTAAATATGTTTTTTTCCTTTTTATTTTCTATTATTATTCTATAATATTTTTTAGTTTTAAAACAGTAATGAAAGAAAGTAAAACAACTGTCAGTAAGATCTCTTTCAGAATTATAGTTGCTTATGCTCAGGTTGTCACAGACACTCCCATTTTTTTTAGTTAATGGAATTTCTAAAAGAGTTTCTTCTCCTTTTTTCAGATGAAACACCCTATCATTTGGAATTATTTTTTCTATAGTCCCATTTTTTTTTATTTTTAAATCATATTTTATTCTATTTTTAAATTCACTGTATCTTATTTTAAACACCCCCTAAGTTTATTATTTTAAAATACACTACATTAATTCAAATAATATTATGATGTACCTTTTAAGCACTATTTACTTGTTTTAATGATTAAAAACTCCTACTTTTTTACCCACAATATGAAACTCATCTGATTCATTTATTATGAATGGATCATAATTTTTATTATCGCTAGATAATATAATATCCCCACGATCTGTTTTTTTATATCTTTTTAATAGACCTTCACCATTTAAAATGAAAGCTCCTACTTCTCCATTATCAGGCATAATTTCTCTTTTGATAAGAACTGTATCTCCATTTTTAATATCTGGTTCCATAGAGTTGCCATCTACCCTAATTGCTATTACATCACCTCTAAATCCATTTGTTTGTGGAAGAGGGAGGTGCCCAATAATACCACTTTCGCAACTTCCGAAACCTGCTGAGATAGAATCATAAATAGGAATCGTCTTAAAATCAGTAATTGGATTATTTAAATCAATATTTCCTATTTTTATTTGGTAGTCATTATCCAAAATAGCAATAAAATTAAAATTAAAAATTTTATTTAATCCTAGCAATAAAGTTGTGTCTATTTTTTGTCTTTGCCCTTTTTCTATCCTAAAAAGTGATGATGGATTGATGTCTATTCCTATGTTTCTTAACTTTTCAGATAGTTCTTCTAAGCTCCAGTTATTATTTTCTCTTTTGCTTCTTATTTTGTTACCAAGTTTAAATATTTTTTCCATAGTTTTCTCCCTTTTCATTCTTCTTATTTAGTATAATTATACTTTTTAGGTTTCTCTTTAGCAATTATATTGCTAAAAAACAATATTTAAGTTGACAAAAAGCAATAAATAAAGTAAAGTTTAATAAATAGTTATTTTTTTAAACATTATATTGCTATAAAGCAATATAATGTTTAAAATAGGGGGGGTCAAAATGTTTAAAAATTATGAAGAACTAGAAACTAAAATGTTAAAAGTGGGATTTGAAGTAAAAAAATTAGGAAATGGAATAAGACATTTTACTAGGATCAAAGAAGATGGAAAGTTTTTATGTTTCCATGATTTATCTGTAATCCCTTCACTTATAAACTTTGATACAAAATTTATAAATGTAATTAAATTTGATAATACTGGGAAAAGAGTTACTGATTATATTGAAAAATTAGAGAATGTTTTAAAAAAATAATCTAGGAGGTATCGTCATGGCAAGACCAGAATCAGCTTTATCATTAGAACTAGAAAGAAGCATGAATATGCAAGTGAGAGTGGAAACCTTTGAAGAACATTTAAGACATGGAGAGATTATAGATAAATTGGATGATGATAGAAGAACTAAAAGTTTTAACTTAGATAAATGGAATGAAGATATGCAAAAATCATTTTTTAGAGAAAGAAAAACAATTCTAAAGCTAGATGATCTTTCAAAGGCCAAAGATGCTTTAGAAGAACTTGATAAAAAAGTAAATAGTTTTAATAAGACTTACTCTAAAAAAATAAAACAAATTAGAGCCTTGGAAGTTGAATATGAAAATTTAGATGATGAACTTAGGATTTGGTTAATAGCATACGCAACTAAATGTAGAGAAAAATTAAGAAATGAAAATACTAATATTGAAAAAAAGATGATGGAAGAAAATATTATAAAACGTTTTATGTAATTACAGGAGGAAAGGTCTATGAGCTTTAGAGATTTTGAAAAATTAGACATACAAAAATATTTAGAAAAGTATGGGGATATAACTTTATGGAAATTGATTGAAATATTAGAAGAAGAAAAAATTCTTTGTATAAGATACGACGGATTAGGAACTATAGAATTGAGAAGTAAATTATATCCTATAAAATGCTTTAGGAGCAAAGGTACAAGAATTGGAAAAACACTTTTTGAAAATTTAGATAGATGCAAAAACCATATAGGTAAATGTACACCTTTTATAACTCGTGATGGTTTAGATGCTATTTTTTGTTCTAACCATGGATTAAAAAACCAAGTTTTGGTGTATGTAGATGAAAGATAGTGAAGTGATCATGACACCAAACAGTTTAATTGATGAACTAAGATCTAGATTTAAAATAACTATTTTAGAACTTAAAAGTGGATTACCAGATTATGAAATTGAAATGTATTGTGATGCTTTGGATATTACAGAAGCAACTTTATTTTGGGCTATAAAAAATTGTAAATCTAGAAAAAAGTTAAAATAGGAGGATTAGATGAAACATAAAATAAAAGATTGGGATGATTTTTATAGAAATATTATCCCACAATTAAAGTCACTAACTTTCAGAGGGAAAACAGTAACTACTATAAATGAGATAGAGAGTGAAGCCATAGATGCTTTCCTCTTAGGGGAAGTAGTAGAGTATAGGTATTAATTAAAATTAATATAGATGTGGAAATTTTGGTCATTGGGGGACTTCTTTGATGTTGCAATTTGATCTGCGTCATAATTTGTCATCATATGAGGGGTATGGGTAACCCCTCATAACAAAACATAATTTCAGGGGGATAAATGAAACATATAAAAGAAATATGGAAAATATTAATGGATGTAGTCTTTTGTACAGGAGTAACTTGGATTATATTTCTTGCCTTCTACGCTATTATAAAACTTATATAATTTGGAGGAAATATGAGAAAACTAGAAAAAGACGAAAAAATAAGAAAATGTACAAAATGTAAAAAAGACTTTATCACAAAAGTAGATGAACTTGGAATAAGCTATGACACAAGATGCCATAAATGCAAAACATCTGAGAGATACGACAATAGAGGCAAACTAAAGGGAAAGCTGGGTAAAATAGGTCGTTAAGGGGAGGACAATTATGGAAAATTTACTAGCAAGAGAAATAGAAAAAGTATTGTGTGCTGATATCCTTTGGGAATATTCACCAGCAAATATAAAAATCGAACATATAAAAGATTATAACGACAACGAATATACATTTACTCTAGGATTTGATTTTTGGGAAAAAGAAGTTGAGCTTTTCATGCTTTACAACTCAGAGGATAATGTATTTAAAATACAGCCTTTTGAAGAAGGAGAATATATAAATTTTGGTGAATTAGAATTTTGGAAATCATTTTCTATTTTTTTATCATAGAAATGGAAAATAAAATATTATTTGTTTTGATAAGAGAGGTTATGATGGATTTAACAAAAATAAAAACAGCTGATCTAATAGAAGAATTAGTTAAAAGAGAAGAAGTAAAAGAGGAATATAAAGGTGAAAGTATTGAAGCAACTTTAAAACTTGGAGGAGGAGCTACTACCATCTTGGTTATAAAAGAAGATAAAAATACAGTAACCTATATCGACTTTTTAAAAGAAAATTAAAAAAGATCAGGGTAACCAGCCCTGACCAAACGAATGGCTATACTCAAAATTATTTAGTTACTATATATTCAATAATAACTAAAATTAGTTTAAGTATAAATGTAAGTAAATCTATGTGAATCACCTCCTTTTAATAGGAGTTAAATAAAAGGTGTATCTAGTACCTCTTATTTACTTGCTACTGATATAGCCATTCGATAAATAATAGCACAAAAAAAAAGAAAAAGCCAACTGGTTAGGAGGGCTTTTTCACTAGATACTTTTGATTCTCATAAACTACTTACTTATGTATATACCAATTATATATAAATATATGCAAAAAGTCAAATTTAAAGGTCAGAACAAATTATTATTTGTTTTGGTTAAAGAACATTGACAATTTAATAATGTGCTATATAATTATATCGAGGTGATAAAATTATGAAATGTGAAAAATGTGGTAGTAAGATGGAACTTAAGGCAAAAAGAATTAAGCATCCTATTACAGAAGATCCAAGAAACCTAACTCAAAGAGTTACATATGAATGTAAAAAATGTAAAGAATTGGAAAAAAAGAAAAAATTAGAAAAGTAAAAAATAAAAAGCACACTTTTTAAAAGTGTGCTTTTTATTTTGAATAGATTTAAATAAAACAAATAAGAATTTGTTTAGGAGGAGCCATGACAGATAGAGAAAAATTATTTGAGGTATTAAATCAACTAGATGCTGTTAATCATCCTTATGGGGCTGAGGGAATAGTTCAAATT
>DDQV01000006.1 GCA_002342785.1 Fusobacteriaceae bacterium UBA2433
GTAATTTTAAAAGTTTTTATTCTTAAGAATTTAAAAAAATCTAAACTAAAGATAAAAAGTACTAAGTATCATAGATTCTATTATTATAAAAAAAACATATTTTGTAAATGTCAAAAATGATAGATTTTTCGACTCTTTGAAGCAATCTCAGCTGCGACAACATTGGTAGAAGCTCTTACGAGAGTTGAGAGTTCCATTTCCTCCTAGAGAGCCCACCATAGCCCATATTTTATAACTTGTAATGGAATTTTTGGATGAGCTAAGGAGATATTTGGAATTAATACTGTTTTTATCATAGGAATAAGAGTTGCTATATATGGAATATTATCTACTACTGATGAAATTATGGCAGACATCCAAAGCATTAGAATAGATGTTTTTGCTAGATCTCCTCCTGTAAAATTTAGGGCATGATTTGCTAAAATGTCTATTACTCCTATTTTAAAAACACCTTCGACCATTATAAAAAGACCAATAAAGAAAAATAAAATTTTCCATTTTATGGTTTTAAAAATTTCTTCTACATCTTTTTTTGTGATTATCATAAGGACCACAACACCACCAAAAGAAATAAATGAAGGTTCTATACGAGTCATTGAATGTGTCAAAAATCCTATGAAAACAAAAGAGTACTATAAGAGAAGTTATCATAAGATTTTTATCTCTCAAAGCTCTATTAGCATCTACTTCTGCTATAAGAAATGGTATAGAGTCGATCTTTAATTATTCTGTTATAAGAATTGTGACAGGACTTAATAATAAAATAATGGTAACGTTGTCTAAAAGAGCTGTTATAACTACTAATAAAAGCATTAACGGAAAGGGTTCTCCTTTCACAGTTTTGACAAATTTAATGGTTACCCATTGAAATAATTCTGATTCTGAAGTAATTTTAAAAATAAAAATTAATTATATATATTGAAGATATTAAATTAGTCAAAAAATAAAAACTCCTAATATTTTTTATTAAGAGTTTTTATTTTTTTGACTAATTGTTATCTAAGTAATGTATTACATAGTACACTATAAAAGTCGTCTAATGGTCTTTTATTTGAATTCATTTTCATTCTAACTAACGCACCTTGCCAACTATTTAATATGAAATTTGCTAGGATTTCTGAGTCTATTTCTTTTTTTAACTCCTTATTTTGATATGCTTCCAATAGGTTTTCTTTAATTAATCTTGCTTTAGTCTCATCGACTTTTGAAGCAGCATTAGAGATTAGTTGGCTAACATCACCCATTTCTTGGGTTAAGTTACCTACAAAGCATCCATATTTTAAATTTTTTTCTCTAAGATTTTTAATGCTTAATTTAAAAAATTCTTTTATTCTATCTAAGGGCTTTAGTTCTTTATTTGTCAACACTTCACTGGCTTTTAGAGTAAGATATTGTTCATAATAATTGATAGCATCTATAGCATATTGTTCTTTATCCTTAAAATAGTTATAAAAAGATCCCTTTGGGATTCCAGCAGCATCTGTTATTTCTTTAACACTTGTTCCATTATAACCTTTTAGGTACATTAAGTTAATGGAAGTTCTTATGATCTCATTTTTTCTCTCTGTTTTATTTTTCATATAATTATTATATGACCATTCGTTTTTAAAGTCAATATTTGTTTTTGTTCTTATATTATTATGAATTTTATCACAAAAAATATATTAAATACTTTCAAATATTTTTATAAATTCTAACAGAGTTAAGATAGTTAAAGATATAAAAAAATTTTTATCTAAAAAAGATGAAATAAAAGTGATAAAAAGTATTTAATATTATGATATAATTATTTTGAGGTGGATCTTATGAAGCAGAATTTAATTTTAATAGGATTTATGGGCAGTGGAAAATCTACAGTTGGTAGAGAGTTAGCTAAAGTTTTAGAGATGAACTTTGTAGATACTGACCATTATATAGAGAATAAAGAAAAAATGAAGGTAAAAGATATATTTTCTTTAAAAGGAGAAAAATATTTTAGAGAGGTAGAAGCTAAATATGTTAAAGAAATTTCAAAAATGAATAACACTGTTATTTCTACAGGTGGTGGTGTAGTATCTTCTAATATTAATATAATGCTTTTAAAAAGAAATGGTTTTGTAGTCTATTTAGATTGTACTGTTGAATGTATATATAAAAGAGTTTCTAGAAGAAATACTCGTCCTCTTCTTAACAATGTAAAGGATCTCTATTCTCGAATTTTAGAGCTTTTAAATGAAAGAGTAGACAATTATAAAAAATATATGGATGCTAAAGTATATATTAATTCTAAAACTAATATTTGGGATACTGTAGAAAAAATAAAAAAATTATATATTAAATTTGATTAAAAATAATAAGGAGGATTAATTTATGAATAGAAAATTTTTGATGGATCTTTTAGATACATCTTCACCATCGGGTCTAGAAAAAGAGATTCAACTTCTTTGGCTTGATTATATGAAAAAGTTTTCACATAAAACAGAAAGTGATAATGTAGGAAATGCATATGCAATTTTAAATCCGGAGGCAGATTTTAAAATAATGATCGCAGCTCACGGAGATGAAATTGGGTTTATGGTAAAAAGAATTGATTCTAATGGATTTATTTTTTTAGAAAAACTAGGTGGAATTAGCCCTAAAATTGCTATAGGAATGAAAATAAAATTTTTAGGTAATAAAAAGATAGTAGGTGTTGTAGGAGCTAATGCTGAACACCATGGAGGAGTGAAAGAAGAACTTACTATAGATGATATCTATGTAGATTGTGGTTTCAAAGACAAAGAATCAGCGTTAAAATTTTTAAATATAGGAGATATGGCAGTTTATAAAAGAGAAACTGAGATATTACAAGAAAATAGAATTGCTGGGAAAGCGTTGGATAATAAAACTGGAAGTTTTATTATAGCTGAAGTTATGAGAAACTTAGCTAAGGAAAATTTAAATATAGGAGTTTATGCAGTTAATACAAGTACTGAAGAGACTAATCAAGGTGGAGCCTATTTTGCTGGCTCAAAAATTAATCCAAGTATGGCTATAATTTGTGACGTTACTTTTGCTACTGATTATCCTGGAGTAGATAGTAATGCCAATGGAGAATTTTCATTGGAAGGGGGCCCTGTTTTGGCTAAGGGAGCTCCAATAAATTTAAAAATTAATACAGAGTTAGAAAAATCGGCTAAAGAATTAGATATAAAATTACAATATGAATTAACTCCTAGAAGAACAGGAACAGATGCAGATACTATAAAATATACTGGGAAAGGAGTTCCTGTAGCTTTAGTATCTTTACCAATTAGATATATGCATTCTCCAGTTGAAACAGCAAGTTTTTATGACATTGAAGATGAAATAAATTTACTTACTCATTTTATTTTAAACTTAGAGTCTAAAATAAATTTAAATCCTATTGAAGGATAAAACATTAAAAGATTATAGAATTTAAAAAAAAATTGATTTTTTTTAAATTCTATAGTATAATTATTAAAGTAAATTAAACAGGAAGAAAGCGTTTCTGTTAAAAAAAATTATTATAGACGATAAATCAAAACATCCGTTTTTTTTTTCGTCTTTTTTTTATGTGTTAAATCTATTATTTTAGGAGGAATTATATGAAACAAACTAAGTATATTTTTGTTACTGGTGGTGTAGTATCATCATTAGGAAAGGGAATTGTAGCGGCATCTTTAGGTAGACTTTTAGAGGAAAGAGGTCATTCTGTTACTATTCAAAAATTTGATCCATATATTAATATAGATCCAGGAACTATGAATCCATATGAACATGGAGAGGTATTTGTAACTGATGATGGAGCAGAAACAGATCTGGACCTGGGGCATTATGAAAGATTTATCGATCAAAACTTAACTAAATATAGCAGTGTTACCACTGGAAAAATATATCAAAATGTTATTAATAGAGAAAGAAAAGGAGAATATCTAGGTAAAACTGTACAAGTTATTCCTCATATCACAAATGAAATTAAATCAAGAATTCAAATTGTAGGAAAAGAAGGGAATTCTGATTTTGTGATTACTGAAATTGGTGGAACTGTAGGAGATATAGAGTCTACACCATTTTTAGAAGCTATAAGACAGTTTAGATATGATGTAGGAAGAGAAAATGTACTTTATGTTCATTGTGCATTAGTACCTTATTTAAAAGCAGCAGGGGAACTAAAATCAAAACCAGCACAACATTCAGTAAAACAACTTATGACATTAGGAATCAGACCAAACATATTAGTATGTAGAACTGAACACACTTTACCAAAATCATTAAAAGAAAAGTTATCACTATTCTGTGACTTAGATACTGATGCTGTAATTGAATGTATAGATGCTCCTTCTATTTATGAAGTTCCTTTAAATTTAGAGGCAAATGGTTTAGCAGATGTAGTTTGTAATCAATTAGGAATACCTAATGAAAAACCTGCACTTACAGAATGGAAAGCCATGGTAGAAAAGATTAAGTATCCTTCTAAAAAAGTTAAGATAGCTGTAGTTGGAAAATATGTAGAATTAAAAGATGCGTATATTTCTATTGATGAGTCGATAAAACATGCAGGATATCATCAAGATATTAAAGCTGAAGTAACTTATATTCAGGCTGAAGATTTAGATTTAAAAGGTTTAATTGGATTTGATGGGATCTTAGTTCCAGGTGGATTTGGAGATCGTGGAGTAGAAGGAAAAATATCTGCAATAAAATTTGCTAGAGAAAATAAGATCCCTTTTTTAGGAGTATGTCTTGGAATGCAAACGGCAGTTATTGAATATGCTAGATCTATCATGGGATGGGAAACTGCTCATTCAGCAGAATTTGATCAAAATACTACACACCCAGTAATTGACATAATGCCAGATCAAAAAAATGTAAAAATGGGTGGAACTATGAGATTAGGAATATATCCTTGTAAATTAAAAGAAGGAACTTTAGCTCGTGAATTATATGGAGAAGAATTAATTTATGAGAGACATAGACACAGATTTGAATTTAATAATGAATTTAAAGAGGAGATGGAAGCAGCAGGAATTATTATATCAGGTGCTTCTCCAGATGGAAGATTAGCTGAAATAATAGAGCTTAAAGATCATCCTTACTTTATTGCTGGGCAATTCCATCCAGAATTTAAAACAAGACCCAATAGACCACATCCATTATTTAGTGGATTAGTTACTGCAGCATTTAAAAGAGCAGAAAAATAAAATAATTTGGCTGGGATTTCTCAGCCAAATTTTTTTCTAAAAAATAGAAAATTAGAAATTATTAGTAATAGATAAAAAATTTATTTAAGTAACAATATATATTCATAGTGAAAAAGGAGTGTGTGATTATGAAAGATAGAATGATGGCCTTGGGGTTATATATTAATGAAAGATTAGGGAAAAATATAAATTTTAAACAAATAAAAGGAGATCCAATCTATAGAGGCGTTTTATTTAGTTGTATGAACGAGGACTATTTAGTTAGTAATAAAAAATCTGAAGTTATAAATACTATAGTTGCTATGAGTAGAAAAAAAGCAGAGGATTATCCTGTAAAGATGGTAAAAAGATATACCCACACAAAATTTAAAAAGATAAGAGAAAGGAAACCTGTAGAATTTAAAGTTAAAGGAAAAAGTTATTTTATAATACATATGTAAAATTTAAAAAGATATTTTGTTTTTTTAATTTTTATTTATTAAGAGTTTGAAGGAGGAGATATGAAAAAAACAAATGCTATGAGAATTTTAGATAGAAATAAAATTTTATATAAAACAAAGGAATATGAATATGATGAGTCTGATCTTAGTGCTGTAGCTATGGCAGAAAAAACTAAAGTTGATATAGATAGAATTTTTAAGACATTAGTTCTTCTAGGAGATAAAACTAGTTATTTAGTGGCATGTATACCAGGGAAGCAAGAATTAGATCTGAAAAAATTAGCAAAAGTTAGTGGAAATAAAAAAGTTGAGATGATCCATATGAAAGACCTGCTAAAGATAACTGGATATATGAGGGGAGGGTGTTCTCCATTAGGAATGAAAAAATTATTTCCCACTTATATATGTGATTCTTGCTTAAATTTTAAAACTATCTTTATTAGTGGTGGAAAAAGAGGAATTCAAATTGAGGTAGATCCAAATAATTTGATAAAAGTATTAAATATTCATATAAACAGTATATCTACAAATATATAGAGAATTATAAAAATAGATAGTGTTTTTTATTAAACACTATCTATTTTTATAGTCCATAAATCTTTGACATTGTTTTTTTCTATCGTAGCCTAACATTATTCCTAATATAAAGTCTTCTTCTGCTGTATAGTCCACTAAATAATTTTTCCCAATTTTATTTATGACTTCTATACATTCTTTAGCACCGAAAAAAATATTAAGTTTTTCATTTTTTGTTTTATAGATCTTATAATTAATTTTTCTATGAATTAATTTTGTTTCGATTAATTTAAGATTATCTTTAGATGTTGTGTGCAAAACTAAATTTCTTAATCCTTTTTCATATTCATATATATGGTGAACAAACACTTGCATCTCTTCCTCCTAATTATCTAAATGTTTAAAAACTTCTCCAATACTTTCTTTTAATTTGTTTATACTGCTAGAATGGACTCTTATTAATTTTATATTATTTTTTTTACATACTTTATTGCATGAAATTGAAAGTTTATGACTTACTGTATTTGTAAACATTATACAGGCCTCACAGTTTTTTATCTTTTTTTCAAAATTTGGACAATTTTGATTATATATTTTACACTTAAGATTATTTTTTTTCATTAATCCTTTATACTCAAATTCTATTCCTTTTACTCCACCAACTATTGCAATCATTCTACTCTCCTTTTATTAAAAATTAAAATAATTTGATAATCAAAATATATTAAAATGATTATATATTAAAAATGAAAAAATTGCAAATGTTTTTATAAAAAAAGGAGTTTTCTATTTAGAAAACTCCTTTTGAAATATATATTTTTAAAATAAATTATAATTTTGAATATTCAACAGCTAATTGAGCTGCTAATTTAGCATTATTAAAAACTAATTCAATATTTGATTGTAATGAACTTCCACCAGTTAATTCTTTTACTTTAGCTAATAAGAATGGAGTACTTTCTTTACCTTTTATTCCCAAGTTTTCAGCTTCTTCCACAGCTTTATTAATAGCATTGGTGATTATATCAAAATCCATTTCATATTTTTCAGGGATTGGATTAGTTATTACAAATCCTCCATTAAGATGCAGATCCCATTTTGCTTTTAAAGCAAGAGCTAATTCACTAGGACTTTGAATATTATAATCTACTTTAAATCCACTTTTTTTAGTATAAAAAGCTGGTAATTCGTCAGTTTGATATCCAACTACAGGAACTCCCTTTGTTTCTAAATATTCTAAAGTTAAGTTTATATCTAATATTGATTTTGCTCCTGCACAAACTACAGCTACATCTGTTCTTCCTAGTTCTTCTAAATCAGCAGAGATATCAAAAGTTGTTTCTGCACCTCTGTGAACTCCACCAATACCACCAGTAGCAAAAATTTTAATTCCAGCAATATTAGCTATTATCATTGTTGAAGCAACAGTAGTTGCACCATCTAATTGTTTTGCAATAATAAACGGGATATCTCTTCTACTGGTTTTTATAACTTTTTTACCAGCTTTACCAAGATAGTCAATTTCTTCTTTTGTTAATCCTACTTTTAACCGACCATTTAAGATGGCAATAGTTGCTGGGACTGCTCCGCCTTCTCTAATTATATCTTCAACTTTAAGTGCAGTTTCTACATTTAAAGGATATGGCATTCCATGGGAGATAATTGTAGATTCTAATGCTACTACAGCTTTACCCTTATCTAATGCTTCCATAACCTCGTTACTGATATCTACATATTTTTCATAAATTAACATAATACACTCCTTCTTATTATAAAATTATTTTGTTTTGTTTAAAAATTAATTTTTCTATTGTTTTCTCTACTAAACTTGATGTTATATTTGGATTTATAGTTTCTTCAGATGAGATTGCTAAGATCGATGCACCAATAGCAAATCTTATTTGATCTTCTATTTTTATATTGTTAAATAACCCATAGGTTAAACCTGCGACAAATGCGTCTCCTGCTCCTGTTGCTCCAATCATTTCAATATTAGGAGGAACTATAATTCCCTCTGTTTCAGGGGTTTTATAATATACTCCATCTGATCCTAGAGTTATAAAAATATTTTTTACACCTTTGTCTAGAAAATATTGACCAGTTTTTTGTAGATCAGATTCACTATTTATAGTTATTCCCGATAAAACTTCAGCTTCCATCTTATTTGGTTTTATAGTGTGGAAATAACCTACTAATTTTTTTATTTTTTTAGCTTTACTTGCAGATACAGTATCTAAAATAAATGGAACATCATATGTGGTTACTAAATATTCTAAAATTTCGGGCACATTTGCATCTATTATACAAAATTTTGAATTTTTAATAATATAATCATTTTTTTTAATATAATCTATATCCATATTTTTTAAGATATCCATATATGAAATAGCTACATTCATATCTCTTTTTTCATCTAGTACACATAAATAGGTGGAGGTATTTTCTCCTTTTACTACTAAAGTATTCTCCATATGAAGATCTATAGATTTAGCATGGTCAAGAATTTTTTTTCCATTCTCGTCATCTCCTACAACACTTAAAAATTTAGTTTTAACACCTAATCTTGTAAGATTTTCTGCAATATTTCTTCCTACACCACCTAAAGATGTTTTTACAGTTCCAGGGTTAGAGTCTCCCGAAATAAGTGAACCTGTAGGATAGCCTTGAATATCAACATTTGATCCCCCAACAACACAAATATAAGATTCTTCCTTAGAAAAAACATATCCCTTTCCCATAATTACACCTTTTTTCATAAGGTTACTTATATGAACAGCTACAGAAGATCTTGTAATTTCTAAAATATTTGCTATTTTCTCTTGTGAGATCATGGGATTACTTTTAATTAACTTTAAAACTTCCCTTTCTCTATTTGTCATAACCACTCCTTAATTATTGTTTATTTCTTAACGTTAGTTTAATATATATATATGTGTTTGTCAACTTATATTTTCTCTGATATATCTGTAGATATTTTAGAGATAGCATCTAAAAGTGAAATTTCTATGAGTTCCTTATTAGATTTTGATCGTCTAAGATAATTTTTATTTGATTTACCCTTAGGAATATTTCCTGAATAGGTAGACCATCTATAGTTATCCTCTCCTAGACCATAAAATGTCCCTGACCCTATGATCTCTCCACTAAAAAGATCTTTCATAATATATGTAAAACTAACTTTTACATCTGATGATCTATAAAAATCATGTCTAAAATATATTTTTTTTATATTTTTTATTATTGGGCCATCTTTAGAATTAATAACATATTCTTCAGACCAGGTTAAAGGAGTTATAGATTCTTTTATAGATTCAGGAGTTAAGATTATATAATTTAAATCTATTTTTATTCCTGTATTTATAATAGTATTATTTC
>DDQV01000053.1 GCA_002342785.1 Fusobacteriaceae bacterium UBA2433
TTTTTATTCTTTTAAAAAATAAGTTAAAATGAAACTTTTAGAGAAGTAACATATTAAGTAAGCCTTTTAAAGTTTATTATTTAAAATAATTTTTTTATTTAATTAGGAGGGGAGATGAAAACCAACTTTAAAAATCATAAAGTTTTAGCCAGTGGGAAAATTAAAATTCCTAGTTCCATAGAGCTTAAAATAGACAATATGGATATGATGGAGTAATGAGTTATAAAAAAAATGGAATATCTAGAGTAAGTGTATCGGTACCTCGTAAATTTCATTCTCCTATTTTAGTTAATAGAGATATACCAGTAGTAACAAAATCAGGAAGAGAAATAATACTAGATTTATTTAATAAAAACAAACTAAATTACATACTATATGAAAATGCTGATGGGGAAATAGTAGAGTATTATGACAATCCTCTAGTAGAAGAGTTTTTAAGAAATTTATTTTTTCAAGTGCAAAAATAAAAAGAATTAAAGGGGGAAACTATGGAAATTTCAAATGCTAAGGTATTAAAAAGTGAATTTAGGAATAAAGATAAGATTAAAAAGAATGAATTTATAAAGATAGTAAAAAAGTTGAGCTGTGATGTTACTCCAAATGAGGAAAAGCAACGGAAATTATTTTAGGAGGAGATGTAAGTAATGAAAAATCTAAAATTAAGAAACATTAAATACACAATTATAAGTAATTACAATGACTATGATTTAGAGTTAACCGAGGAAAATGTTTTGTGTTTTAAAAGAGGAGGGGAACTATACGTTTCTGTCCATCTAGATAAAGTTTGTCTAGGTAGTAAATTAGCTCTTTTAGAACATTTGGGTATAAAAATAAAAAGAGAGGAATAAAAACTCTCTTTCAATTTCTCTGCTTATTTTGTATGTGATTCTGGGCAGCAATAGGCACAGCCATCTGCATTTGATTTTCCACCTAAAATAGCATAAACAATAGCATCTTGTGAAGAATTAAAACTTCCTAAAAAAATAATATTAGGATTTTTCACATAAATGCAGTTACTTCTGTGGATCTCCTCTGTAATGTTGTTAATATAAAAAGTTTCCATATAAATTGTTCCTCCCCTTTAAGTTTTAAATAGTATAGTTCAGGATGTTAGGAAATCACCCAAATTACCCTTGAACTATACCATTTAGATTTTAAGAAAAATAATATATCTAATACCACTAATGATATTTTTTCTAATTTAAGTATAACTTTTAAATTGGAAAAATCAAAAAATTATATTAAACACCGGAGGTAACACCATGGCTAGACCAGACTCAGCTCTATCCTTAGAGCTAGAAAGAAGCATGAATATGCAAGTAAGAATAGGAACTTTTGAAGAACATCTGAGACATGCAGGGGTGGTAGATAATCTGGATGATGAAAGAAGGGTAAAGAGTTTTAATTTAAACAAATGGAATAAGGATATGCAGAAATCATTTTCTAAGACTAGATCTAAGATCCTGCAATTAACAGATCTTTCATCTATGAAAAAAGCCCTGGAAGATTTGGATAAAAAGATAAATGAATTCAATGAAATATATTTAGGAAAAAGAAAACAGATAGATGCTTTAGAGGTCCAGTATGAAGTTTTGGATGATGAAGTGAGGGTATGGCTTCTAGAATATGCTGTTGGATGTAGGGAAAAACTAAAGATAGAAAATTCTAATATTGAAAAAAAACTTATCAAAGAAAATATAAATCGAAAAAAAGGAGGTCTATGATGGAATATTTTACAATCAGTGATATTAGCAATCAAGGCTTTTATCCAATCCCTGAAAAATTATTTAACAATAAGCATTACCAAAAGAAAGTAAAAAAAATAAAAAAAGTCAAAGATAAAGGTGCAATGGTCTCCAAGGAGATAGTTACAGTTGAGGAGCTTATTTCTGATACTTCAAAACTTATGTATGGAATCATGTCTAGATATCTTAATCTATCTCTTCAGAACGGATGGTTTGATGAAGATAAAAGGATCTATATAAGATTATCGGTAACAACTTTAGCTCAAATCTTAAATAAATCACTGGATACAATTATAAAATCTAAAAAACAACTAGAAAGTGTTGGTCTTTTAAAAATAGTAAAAACAAAATATAAGAGTGATACATTCTATCTTGGAAAGGTAAAAGATAAGCCCAAAGAAGATATTTCTATGGAAATAGAAAATAGGATAAAGGATCATAAAACCCTTGAACTCGAAAGTATCGAGTACTCGAAAGTTTCCGATGAAGTACTCGAAAGTGTCGAGTCGAAGGTACTCGATAGTATCGAACCTAATAGAGATATGCTTATTAGAGATGATAAAAGAGTAGTAGCAGAAGAAAAAAATCCTACTACTGCCTCTGAAGGTGATTTTTTAAAAAACCTAAAAGACCTGCTCATCAAAGATAATTTTAAAAACTATAATTCTCAAACACTAAAAAATATTAAAAATTATTCAAAGGGATCTCTGGAGGAAGTCAAAAAAGTAATTGAATTTATGAAATTAAAAAATAAAGCTATAAATTCTAAGATCTTAGTAGCAATTTTAAAAGATGAGGATCACAAGGTAGTTGAGCCGGTAGACGTTAAAAAGATCCCTAAGGCTGATAAAGTAGCCCATATGCTAAAACTTACTACACAGGATGAAATCGATCATCTTTGTAATCAAATAGCCAAATCATTTGGACTTGAAGAATATAAAAAATTAAATAAAGCTGATGAAAACATAGTAAATACTGAGTTAGAAAACGTTTTTTGTAGGAGATATAACAATCTTAAAAATAAATAAGGAGGTATCAAAAATGATTAGTTGTTTTGGAAGTAAAAGTTTAGAAATGGATAAAAGAACACTATGGGAAAACATGAAGTATTGTAAAGAATACTTAGGAGAACATACAGAATTTAAAACTAGAGAAGGTCTAGAAGGTATTTATAAACACAATTATGGTGGAAAAGTAGAGGTATTAGTCTATGTTAGAAATAGGAGGGCTTAATGAACAATACAATAATGACCCCAAACAATTTGATAGAAGAGTTGAGGAATCGCTTTAAAATAACTATTCTAGAGCTTAGAAATGGACTACCAGAGTACGAAACCAAAATGTATTGTGATGCTTTAGGGATTACAGAGCAAACGTTATCTTGGGCAATAAAGAACTGGAAGTCTAAGAAGGAATTAAAAAAGCAGGAGCAATCAACATCTAAAATTTGTCCGACCAAAGAAAAAAATAGAGGTATGAAAACTACTCCTGCAAAGAAATTATAGCACAAAATAAAAATTCCGACCAAAGAAAAAATATTAGGAGTGCTAATGATCTACCTAGATTATAGCACCGAACATAAAAATTGTATTTAATTTAGGAGGGGTAAAGATGAACTTTCAAGGAACTATTACAAATTGGGCAAAATTCAGTACCATCATACTTGATAATATAAAAGAACTTAATTTTATGGGTGAGATATATACCGATCAAAAAAATATAAAAAAATATGCAAGGGAATCATTTTTAGTGAGAGAAGCAATAACATTTAAGATGTAGGAGGATAGAAAATGAAATTATCAACAAAGTTTAATCTTTCGGCTTATATCGTTGCAATTTTAAGTATAGTTCTTGCTAATTATCTTGAAAAACTTAATTTAGGCTATATTATAGGCTCAATAGCCTGGACTATTGCTACAGTATTATTAGTACTACATTCTGAAATGATTAAAATAGAAAAGAAATTTGAAAATGGAGAAATAAAATGATGAAAAAATTTAGAGTCTGGGACAAAGAAAATAATAAATATTTTGAGCCTACGTATCAATTATCTGAAGGCAAATTAGAATATCTAACCCTTAACATGGATGGTAGTTTAAATGTTATTAAACATAACACAGTAGAGCATGAATTATCTTTTAAAGGTCGATTTATAAAAGAATTTTATTCTGGTAAGAAAGATAAAAACGGAGTAGAAATTTTTGAAGGTGACTGTTTGGGACATAGATTAAATATAGTAGAATTTTCTAATGGCTGCTTTACCACAAATGGAGATATACCTTTATTTATGCTAAGTGATTTAGAAGTCATAGGGCACATACATGAAAATAAAGGATTGATAAAAAATGAAAAATCAATAATAGCAAATTAGGAGGAGATAGATGAAAAAACAAAAATTAAGACCAAATCATCAAGAAATTATAGCTATGAGTTTAGAGGATCTAAACTTTATTTTAAAAAGTGAATATGTGCTGACAAATAGACAAGTTAAACAAATCAAATCAGAGATTAAAAGAAAAAGAAGTATAACAGCACAAAGGGTGATTGTCTAATGGCTAAAGTAATTTTATTTAAAAATAATAAAGGAGGAGTGGGAAAGTCATTACTATGTTTCTGGACAGCACACATCCTTTCTACATTATCAAAAACAAGTGATGATAAGAAAAATAAAGTATTAATACTTACATCCGATTCACAAAACAATATCATGCAAATGGCAGGAGCCAAATCAGGCTATGGTGATGGGCTTCAAGGTTATATTGATGGTAAAGGTTCAGATCTAATTCGATTAAGAAAGGGATTATTTTATATCCCTCTTACAAGTACTGGAATAAAGAGAACTTTTGAAAGTAAATTTCTAGATGTAATAGAAGTTTTTAAAACTCAATATGATTACATCTTAATAGACGGATCACCAGTATTAAAATTAGATAACATCTTCTTGGAAGTGAGTAACAAAGTAGTAATTCCTACCTTTCTTGATAATGTGACTACTAAAGGAATGATCAATCTAATTAAAGAAGTAGGAGTAGATAAAGTGGCCTTAATCGTTCCAAACAGAGTAGGGAAAAGTAAAATAGAGCAAGAACACCTAGATAAATTAAAAGAAAGTTTAGAAGGTGTAGGAGTTCCTATAACTGATCCAATTTATCAAACTTTAAAAATTATGCAGCTTACAGAAAAAACAAAGACAATTATGGAAACTAAAAGTAAACAATACAACAATATTAAACAGA
>DDQV01000051.1 GCA_002342785.1 Fusobacteriaceae bacterium UBA2433
AGAATAAAAATTATTTCTAGAGAAAATAAAGGTATAGTGAAAAGTTTAAATGAGGGACTAAATATAGCTATAGGTGAGTATATAGCAAGAATGGATGCAGACGATATAAGTATTTTAAATAGATTTGAACTACAACTTAATGCTTTTAAAAAAATAAATAAATTAGCTGTATGTGGTGGTTGGGCCAAATTAATAGGAGAAGAAAAAGGGAAACTAACACCCGTGGTAAATGATAGAAGAATAAAAGATTACTTAAATATTGGTAGTCCATTAATACATCCAAGTGTAATGATTAAAAGAAGCGAAATAAAAGAAACTTTTTATAAAAATAAATTTAATGGGACAGAAGATTATGCGTTTTGGATAGAGCTTTCAAAACAAAACAAAATTTTTTATAATATACCCAAAATAATTTTAAAATACAGGATACTTCAGAGTAGTATCACAAGAATAGCGGAAAAAGATATTATAAAACGTAAAACAGAAATGAAAAGAATATATTCTAAACTATATGAAGATAAATATCTTTCTGAAAAGCACTACTTATATTTAAATGGTAAAATGTCTAAAGAAAATGCAAAATTACATTTCAAAAATATAGAAAAAATAAATGGAAAATCCTTGGCGTTAAGATATGTGTATTATAAAAAATATGGAAATTTATTCCAAAAAATATTTAATACTTATAATAAAGATAAAATAAAGGATAGTATAATATATTTTATAATGTAGTTTTTATTTTACAAGTTATACTTAAGTTTGTACTTCACTTTCGTTGGGCAAATAATAGCGATAACAATATTCTATTATGCACTAACTTTATAGAAAAGGAAAAATATAGAAGTAATTAAGAAAAGTATATAATAATTATATTGGTACTATGAACTTTCTCATTAAGAATTAATAATGAGAAAACTCAAGAGGTTTTATAGTATAGTTATTTAATAAAGGGAGAAAAAGTGAGAGTAGAGACAATAATATCAACAATTAATAAAGATAAGATAGATGATTTAAAGTTATCAGAAAAAAATATACATAAGGATTGTTTAATAATTAATCAAGTATTAAGAGAGAGAATACCTTTGATAAATGAAAAAAAAGAAGGAATAAATTTTTTATCTTTTAGAGAAAAGGGACTTTCAAAAAGTAGAAATCGAGGTATTAAAAAATCAAAACATGATATTATTTTATTAACAGATGATGATGTATATTATAAACAAAATTTTAATGAACTTCTTATAAATGAGTTTAATAAAAATCCTGAAGTAGACATTTTAACTTTTAAAATAGAAACTTCTGACGGAAAGGAATTTAAGGATTATAATAAAAAAGAATTTTATCATAATTATAAATCAATATTAAAAGTATCTTCTGTTGAAATAGCATTAAGAAAAAAAAAAATAGATGAGTATGATCTGAAGTATGATGAGATGTTTGGCCTAGGTTCAATTTATAAAACTGGAGAAGAAAATATATTTTTATATGATGCTTTAAAAAAAGGTTGTAACATAAAATATATTCCTATTACAATCGCTATTCATCCAGAAGGAACTTCAGGTAAGAGATTGACAGAAGAAAATATTTTTGCTAAAGGAGCTTTGTTTTATAGATTATTTGGGATAAAAGCATTTTTTATAAACTTATTCTTTATCTTAAAAAAGAGAAAAGAAATAAGAGTATATCAAACTGTAAAGAAAGCTATAAAATCGATTTATAGTGGAAGTTATGACTATATACGGAGGCAGAATGAATTTAAATAAATTAGTTTCAATAATAACTCCTCTATACAATGCAGAAAAATATATAGAAACAACTATCCAATCAGTTCAATACCAAACTTATAAAAATTGGGAAATGATAATTGTTGATGATTGCTCAAAGGATAGAGGGCCTGAGATAGTAAAAAAATATATTGAGAATGATAATCGTATAAAATTAATGAAATTAGAAAAAAATAGTGGTGGTGCTGTAGCAAGAAATAGAGCTATTAAAGAAGCTAAAGGAAAATATATAGCTTTTTTAGATAGTGATGATCTTTGGTATCCCGAAAAACTGGAAAAACAACTAAAGTTTATGGAAGAAAATAACTATGATTTCACTTATACCTGGTATGAAAAGATAGATGAAGAGGGAAATCTACTCAAGGAAATTGTAAAGTCAGAAGATAAAATTAATTATAATAAACTTTTAAAATCGAATCAAATTGGATGTCTTGCAGCAATGTATAATGCTAAAAAATTAGGAAAGATATATATGCCTTTGATTAGAAAAAGACAGGATTATGCTCTTTGGTTACAGGTATTAAAAAAAGTGGATTATGGATATTGTTTAAAAGAAAATTTAGCTCAATATAGGATAGTCAATGGATCTGTATCGAGTAATAAAATAAATCTTATTAAGTATAATTGGAAGTTATTTAGAGATGTAGAAAAATTATCTATTTTCAAATCTTTTTATTATCTTTCGTGGAATATATTTACTAAATTAATGTTGAAAAAATAAAAAGGACTAGAAAGGAGTTTTAAATGAAAATAACAATTGCAGGAACAGGTTATGTTGGATTATCAAATGCAGTACTTTTGGCACAAAATCATGAGGTAGTTGCCCTTGATGTAATTGAAGAAAAAGTAAATATGATAAATAATAAAGTATCGCCTATAGTAGATGATTATATTTCAGATTATTTAACTAACAAAGAATTAAACCTAAAGGCTACCTTAGATAAAGAGTTAGCATATAAAGATGCAGAATATGTAATCATAGCTACTCCTACAAATTATGATGAAGTAGATAACTTCTTCGACACCAGCCTAGTTGAAGTAGTTATAAAAGATGTATTAGAGATAAATCCTAATGCAACTATGGTAATTAAATCTACAGTACCTGTTGGATATACCAAGGGTATAAAAGCAAAATTTAATACAGATAATATTATCTTCTCTCCAGAATTTTTAAGGGAGGGAAAAGCTCTCTATGATAACCTTCATCCCTCTAGGATAATAGTTGGAGAAGATAGCAAAAGAGCAAGAATATTTGCGAGCCTTTTATCAGAAGGAGCTATAAAAGAAGATATATCTATCTTATTTACAGAATCTACAGAAGCAGAAGCAGTAAAGTTATTTTCTAATACCTATCTAGCACTTCGAGTAGCATATTTTAATGAGTTAGATAGCTATGCAGAAGTATATAATTTAAATACAAAACAGATAATAGAGGGAGTAGGTTTAGATCCAAGAATCGGAAGTCACTACAACAATCCTTCATTTGGATATGGTGGATATTGCCTTCCTAAAGATACAAAACAACTGAGAGCTAACTATGATAAAGTTCCAAATAATATAATCCAAGCAATAGTAGATGCCAACACAACAAGAAAAGATCATATTGCTAAAGAAATATTAAAAAGAGATCCAAAAATAGTTGGAATCTATAGACTAACTATGAAGATGGATTCAGATAACTTTAGAGCTTCAGCAGTACAAGGAATTATGAAAAGAATAAAAGCTAAGGGAGTAGAGGTAGTTATCTATGAACCAGTATTAAATGAAGAATTATTTTTTAATTCAAAAGTTATAAAAGATCTAGATGAATTCAAAAAAATCTCAGATGTAATAGTTACAAATAGACTCAGCGATGATCTTTGTGATGTAAAAGAAAAAATATATACAAGAGATCTTTTTGCAAGAGATTAAAATATAGTAAAATTAATATTTACAACTATTATTAAAAAGCTATGATTATTCATAGTTTTTTTTATAAAATATCTTCAGTTTACATTATTATCAATTAATAATTTTTGGTGAGTATGATAAAATTGATTATAAATAAGGTGATGGATTGTTATTAGAAGATTTTCTTAAAGAAGTAAAGAAGAGGGTGAAAAATATGAAAGATAATATAATAATTAAAGAAGAAACTGTAAAAGTAAAAGTAAAAAAATTAGAAATAGAATATAAAGAAAATATAGATGTTGTTGTTGAAAAATTATGGAAAAATTTCAGCTTGGTCTCTTGTTGAATTAACTCATGGAGAAGATCCTTGGAATATGACTAATAGAGACGAAGTTATAGAAAATGAGATGATCAAAAGATATTTTAAAAAGGTATATAATTAAGAAAAAGTAATAACTAGCTATGAATTATGCTAATAATAAAAATTAAGAGTGCAGGAAACTGTGCTCTTTTTTCTACAAAAAACTAGTCACGGATTACACAAATTACATAGAAAAAGATGAAAAAACTTAGCCACCAATGAACACCAATCTTCACGGATAGAAAAATTATAAAGAAGAAACAAAAAATAAAAAGCTTAGTCACGAATTACACGAATGAAACTATTAGGAACCAATGATCTAAGTGTTGAACTTGTTATGGAGTTGCTTAGGAGGGTATTAGAGAAAAAATAGGTCAGATAAAGTCTGACCTAATGATTATATTTTTAAAATTGTTATCCAATTAGTTGGAAATTTTAGATCTTTTGATGGATTAATAACACTAGAATATCTATTGAATAGATCATCTAATTTATCAATAGATTCATTGAATAGTTCTTTATCTTGTGTAATGTATTTGAAAACTAAAAAGACAGCATAGATACTAAAAAGCTCCTTACCTTGAGGAGTTTTGTTCGAAATATCTTTCCATGCTCTATGTTTTATAGGAGAAATTTCAAAAACATTATCAAATAGTTTTTCATGATGAGCACAGGTATTTCTAATCTCTGTGATAGTTAAAAGCCATGAGGTAATATGTTTAGTATTAACTTTATGATAAATAGATTTATAGTAATTATTAACAATAAGATCTTTGTCTTCAATCAATAAATTTTTAAATAATTTCGATAATTTTCCAAGAGTTGGAAGTTCAATAAATTTATATATAGGTAAAACGTCTTTATATTTTTTCTGATGATGTTTTACCATTAAGGGTCTTTCGTTATTAGTCGGTTCTAGCTTATAATCTAATTTTTTTAAAAAATTCTCATGGAAATAATTATTATAAAAATATTTATTATCAAATTGGCAATGAATTCCATATTTATGACCTAATTCGTAAGCTATTTGTGTTCGTAGAGCTAATTCAGTACTTTCAACTAATTCTAATATAAGAAACTTTAATTCTCTATCAAATTTATATAAATCATATATATTCTTAAATGTAGTGCCATCTATAAAGTCATTCGAAGAGTTTAAAAATTTGAATTTATATGCCATTAATTTTTGGTAGTTAAGTCTTTTTAAAATTTCTATAGATTCAGATTCTGAACCAAAATTTAACTTTCTATTTTTTAATAGAGTTATCATTTCTTCTCTAGTAAGAGCAGGTTTTGAAACACGCATAGGGAACCTCCGAAAAAAAAAAGGCCATCACAGTAATCCGGGCGACATTTCCAAAAGGAAACCACTAACCGCTGCTTGGCTCTATCAACTAAAGTATATACGAAAAATTATTAAAAGTCAAGAAAAGCAAGTTGATAGATAATGTCAAGTAATTGTGGTCTTATGTCAATATAGT
>DDQV01000050.1 GCA_002342785.1 Fusobacteriaceae bacterium UBA2433
ATATAAAAAAGTTGAAATCATCTATTAAATATGGTATAAATTGATAGAACCATTGAAACCCTTGTTTTATAAGGGATAAAATTTAGGAGGTATTAAAATGACTAAAAAAGAATTCGTGGCATTATTTGCAGAAAGAGGAAATTTTGAATCTAAAGCAGAAGCTGAAAGAAAATTAGATACATTTATGACAACTGTAGAAGAAGTATTATTAAATGGAGATGAAGTTAACTTTATCGGATGGGGAAAATTTGAAGTAGTTGCAAGAGCAGAAAGAAAAGGAAGAAATCCAAAAACTGGTGAAGAAATCACTATCCCTGCAAAAAAAGCTGTTAAGTTTAAAGCTGGAAAGAAATTAAACGATAAAATGAACTAAAAAAACAGGAGATTTTATCTCCTGTTTTTTTTATATTTAATAATTTTTTTTAGAGAGAAAAATTATTTGTTGAATATTACTCTAAGTAAATTTAGCTTTTTTTATTTAAATTATTATTCTGCCTCTATTTCTTTAATTTTAATAGCTTTTGTTTTTCCTTTTTTCATTTGGGCCTCCTAAATTTATTAAAATAAATTTTTTAATATCGAAAATCATATAGATTAAATAATATTATACCATATTATAAAAAAAGAATTACCTATTTATTTTTTATTAAGTTATTTACAAGGTGACATGCAACAAAGTGTCCCTCTGAAATTTCATTTAAAATAGGATCTTCATTGCTACATTCTAGTCTAACATAAGCACATCTTTTTGCAAATCTACACCCTTTAGCTGGATTAATTGGAGAAGTTATCTCTCCATGTAATTCTATTCTATCCATTTTATGTTTTAAATTTGCCACTGGAATAGCAGATAATAAAGCTTTTGTATATGGATGTCTAGGATTTTGAAAAAGTTCTACTGACGATGCTTTTTCTACCAACTGTCCTAAATACATTACTGCAACATCATCTGAAAAATGTTTAACTACAGATAAATCGTGGGTAATAAACATAAATGTCAAGTTCAATTTTTCTTGTAAATCCTGCATAAGATTTAATACTTGTGCTTGTATTGATACATCTAATGCTGATACAGGCTCATCACATACAATAAACTTTGGATTTAATGATAGTGCACGAGCAATACCAATCCTTTGTCTTCTTCCACCATCTAATTCATGGGGATATGTATTTAATAACCTTTGACTTAACCCTACTAAATCCATTAATTCTTTTACCTTTTCACTTAATTCTTTTTTATTATCAACTAATTTATGGATAATTAATGGCTCTCCTATAATCTCACTAACAGTCATCCGAGGATTTAAAGAAGCAAATGGATCCTGAAAAATTATCTGCATATCTTCTCTTAACTTTCTCATTTGCGTTTTGTTAAATTTTCTTATATTTTTTCCTTCAAAAAAAATTTCTCCTTCGGTAGCTTCTAGTAACCTTAAGATTACTCTTCCAGTTGTAGATTTACCACAACCAGATTCTCCTACAATTCCTAAAGTTTTACCTTTTTCTATAGAAAAATTTACTCCATCCACTGCATGTAACATTCCTTTGGGAGTGTTGAAATGTTTTTTTAAATTTTTTACTTCTAATATTATATCTGCCATTCTATTCCTCCTTATATCCATTGTTTTTTTGCTTCATCTTCAAACATTAAACATTTAATGTTATGTCCATCAATATTTGTATATTTAGGTATTTTTTTAGAACAAATATTCTTCGCCATATCACATCTAGGATGAAACGGACATCCACAAGGTAGATTAGTTGGGTCTGGCATGATTCCTTTGATTGGTTTAAGTCTAGTAGCATCACTATCTAAATTTGGGATAGAACCAAATAAACCTTTTGTATATGGATGTTTAGTATGTTCAAATACATCTTCTATTTTTCCGTATTCTATAATTTCACCACCATACATTATAGCTACTTTATCGCAGACTTGGGCTACAACACCTAGATCATGTGTAATCATGAGCATAGCTGTTTTAAATTTTTCTTTCAAATTATTCATAAGATCTAAAACTTGAGCTTGTATAGTAACGTCTAAAGCTGTAGTAGGTTCATCTGCTATTAGCAATTTTGGATTGCACGCAAGAGAAATTGCAATTACAACCCTTTGCTTCATTCCCCCAGAGAATTGATGAGGGTAATCATTATATCTTCCACCTGGAATTCCAACTAATTCTAACATTTCTTTAGCTTTATCAATTGCAGCTTGACTATTTATATCTTGATGAATTAGTATTACTTCTGATATTTGTTCTCCAACACTTAATACTGGATTTAATGAAGTCATAGGATCTTGAAATATCATAGATATTTTATTTCCTCTGATTTTTCTCATATCATTTTCACAAATTGATAATAGATCTTTACCTTCAAATTCAATAGTTCCACCTGTAATTTTTCCTGGAGGATTAGGGATTAATCTCATCATTCCTAAAGCTGTTGTAGTTTTTCCAGCTCCAGTTTCTCCTACTAAACCTAATGTTTCTCCTTCTTTCAAATCTAAATTAATATTATTTACGGCTTTTACAACTCCATCTTCAGTTCTGTATTCAATACTTAGATTTTTTATATTTAATAATTTGTCACTCATAAAGTATTTCTCCTCTTATATTTAATTATGATTTTAGCCTTGGATCTAATGCATCTCTAAGTCCATCACCAAGTAAGTTTAAAGCTAAAATAATGATTACTATTGCTACACCTGGTATAGTTGTAACATGGGGTGCATATCTAAGATATTGTCTTCCTCCAGAAAGCATTGCTCCCCATTCTGGAGCTGGTGGTTGAATACCCATACCTATAAAACTAAGTCCAGCAGTAGAAAGTATTGCTCCTGCTACTCCTAATGTTCCTTGAACAATTACTGGAGCAAGAGCATTCGGAATGATATGTTTTGATATAATTCTAAAATCATCTGCTCCAATAGCTTTAGCAGCTTCAATAAATTCTTGATCTCGTATTGAAATTACAGATGATCGTACAATTCTTGCATATCCAGGAACAGAAGATATACTAATCGCAAACATAAGATTTAATAAATTTGGACCTAATGCTGAAACAATTGCTATAGCTAATAAAATACTAGGAACTGCGAGAAAAACATCCATGATTCTCATAATAATATTATCTAATTTACCCCCATAATAACCAGCGATAGCTCCCAATGTTCCCCCAATAATTATAGATATTCCTACGGCTAAAATTCCAACTTGAAGAGAGACTCGAGCTCCATGAATAAGTCTAGCAAATATATCTCTACCATATTCATCGGTTCCAAAAATATGTGAGGAACTTGGACTTTGTAATCTTTCTTTTAAATTTTGTTTAATTGCAACACTGTCATAGGGTGCAATTATATCTGCAAAAATAGCTAATAGAACTATTATTCCTAAAATTGTAAGACCGATCATAGCCATTTTATTTTTTTTTAATCTTCTCCATACTTCAGTTAATTGACTTCTTTTTTTATTTACAATTTCCACAGAGGAATTTTTTCCTACACTTTCATTGGTTAATACTTCTGACATAATTAAATCCTCCTTTTATTTATATTGAGATTTTACTCTAGGATCTATAAATCCATATAATATATCTACAAATAAATTTACTATTGAAAATGTTGTCGCAAGGAATAAAACTGCTGCTAATACAACAGGTGTATCTTTACTTCTAATAGCTTCTACCATCATTCTTCCTACCCCTGGCCAAGAATAAACAGTCTCTGTAAGAACAGCTCCACCTAATAGATATCCAAATTGTAATCCTATAACTGTAATTACTGGAATTAATGCATTTTTAAGAGCATGTTTATTTATAACTTTTTTTTCAGAGACTCCTTTTGCTCTAGCTGTTCTAATATAGTCTTGTCTAATTACTTCTAACATAGAAGATCTAGTCATACGAGTTATTATTGCTGCTGCTCCTGTTCCTAGGGTAATAGATGGAAGAATCAAACTTTTCCAACCTCCAAATCCACCTGAAGGTAGCCATCCTAATCCTACTGAAAAAAATAAAATTAACATAAGTCCTAACCAAAAATTTGGCATTGCTACACCTAAGAGAGCAGCAATCATACTAATACTATCTACTATAGAATATTGTTTTGTAGCGGATATAATCCCTACAGGTATTCCAATTAATATGGCTATGACTACTCCTATTATTGCTAAGATCAGAGTATTTGGAAATCTTTGAAAGATTTCTCCAAATACCTCTCTACCACTTGTATACGATCTTCCAAAGTCACCCTGTATTGCATTGAGAACAAATTTACCATATTGTATTAAGAATGGATCATTTAATCCCATTTCTTCTCTCAATGCTGCAACGGCAGCTTTAGGAGCACTTTCTCCCAAAATAAGTTGAGCTGGATCTCCAGGTGTAAAAGACATTATTGAAAATACTAAAAATGATACACCTAATAATACAGGAATCAATAATAATATTCTTTTAAATATATATTTATGCATATTTCCTCCTCATTTTTTTATATCTATTTAAAAAAAATTACTCTCTAAAATTAATTATTTCAGAGAGTAATCAAGATTATTTTTGTTGATCAAAATACACTCCATAAATTTTATGGTGACCTGCAGGATTTAATTTGAAACCTTTAATATTTTTATTGATACCAGCATTCATTGTTTTATAAAATAACGGATCTACTGGAAGATCTTCCATTAACTGATCTTGAATTTTTGCATAAATTTCAACTCTTTCTTGTGGATTTATAGATGACTTAGCTTTATCTAACCACTTGTCTACATCTTTATTTGAATAGAATGATCGATTTCCAGCTCCACCAATATTAGCAGTGTTAAATAAAGCGTTGAGTCCATAATCAGCGTCTGCAGTATTAGTTCCCCAACCTAAAATAAACATTTCATGATCTCCTCTTGCTGTTCCATCTAAGTAAGCCCCCCATTCTACTGGTTCTACTGCCATATCTATTCCTATTTGTTTTAATTGATCTTGAACAATAGTTGCAATTTGTAATCTAACAGGATTATCATTTGTCCAAATAGTAGTTTTAAATCCATTAGGATACCCAGCTTCAACTAATAACTTTTTAGATAACTCTGGATTATATTCATATGATTTTGCATCTTTACTATATCCAAATACTTTCGGTCCAATAGGAGAATTTGCTTTTGTTCCAGCTCCATCTAAAACCACATCAATAAGAATATTGACATCAATTGCATGTGCGATAGCTTGTCTAACTAATTTATTATTGAATGGTGCTTTTTTGAAATTAAATCCAATATAATCCATAGATAATGATTCTTGTTCTACTAATTTTAAATTCTCATTATCTTTAACTTGATTTTTATCGATAGGTTCAATATCATATGCAATATCTACTTCGCCAGTTTCTAAACTAATTGCTCTATTTGTTCCTTCAGTTATATTTCTAAAAATTACATTTTCAATTTTAGGAGCTCCTAAAAAATAATCTTTATTTGCTTTTAATACAATTTTGTCTCCAGAATCCCAATTTACAAATATATATGGTCCTGTACCTATTGGATGTTGTCCATAATCTTCCCCAGATTCAGTAACGGCTTTTTCATTTAAAATAGCTGATGCTGTATGTGCTAAATGATATAATAATGGTCCAAATGGCTCTTTTGTAATTATTTTAACTGTGTAATCATCTATAACTTCAACTTTGTCTACGGCTTCTATAATATGATGGACCTGAGGAGAAGCTAACATTCCTTCAATTGTAAACTTAACATCTGATGCATTCAATTCTTCGCCATTATGAAATTTGACTCCCTTTCTTAAATGAAAAATAGTTGTTGTAGAGTTTGGTTGATCCCAAGATTCTGCAAGAGCAGGAACAATATTCATATTTTCATCTGTTGTGACTAAACCGTCATAAATTTGTGATGAAATTCTAGACGATGGCTGATCATTTGAAGCATGTGGATCAAGAGATTTAGCGTCTGCTCCTTGGGCAACGACGATTGTATCCTTAATCGTTGTATCTTTTTCTTCACCACCACAAGCTGTTAATGCTAATAAGATAACTAATGATACTGCCATTAATAATACTTTTTTCATTTTACCTCCTTGTTAATTCTTATTTTTATAAGCTATTTCTAAGACAATATTACCTCTATTTTATAAACTTGTCAATAGTAAAAAAATAAAAATGTTTTATTTTCTTGTTTTTTGTCTAATTACCGTAATTAAAACTAAAATCAAAATATATACTAAAAAAATAACATTGTAAATTATTTTCTAAAAAAAATAGAAGATAAAATCTTCTATTTTTCTATTATTTATTTTAATTATAAATTAATTTTTTTTAAATTTAATCTAGACTATTAAAAGACAATAACTGCAACATTTTCCTTAGGAAGCCTCCACCATTTATCTTTATATTTTGGATCAAAGCCTACAAAATCATGATATAAAAAACTTTCGTGTTCCTCTGAACTTCTAACACATTTATGAGATCGTCTATATGTTCCAAGTGTTATGATAGCTCTATTTTTAAACTCTTCTACTGATTTTTCATCTCCAAGTTCGTCTACTCTATCATCACTTAATGGAATCCCGTGAATATAGCCACCTCCACTAAATCTTATTCCATAGTTTGCTCTAGAATATTTTTTTATTAATTCATATTCATCATTAGTTTCGCCATTTAAATTTTCTTTTTTAACTTTTTTTTCTGAGACAAAAACAACTTGTTTTACTGTGTTTCCAACTAAAAAATAACCTTTTGGGGTTTCGTAAGAATTATGATTATCATTTTTCCCTGAAATAATTAGTGAATAAGAAATTAATTGCCATATATTATTTTTTTTTAAAAATATACCTTGATTTTGATTATTTAGATCAATTACTATTATTTTATTTATTCCATTTTTCATATTAATTTTTTTAGTTTTTCCTACCTCTATATTATATGTTTTTGTTGAATCTGGAATTGTTACAATATTTTCTATTGAATTTCTTGTTTTTATTGAGACAATTCTTCCATCGGAAAGATATCTTAATAACCTATCACCGTTTAATTCAGTATAAATACTTTTAATACTTTGCTCTCCTCTATGCCCATAATTATCTATAGGAGCATCCTCATCTTCACTAGATCCAGGATTATACTGAACAATTTTTTCAATATCCCAATTATTATTTTTAGATTTTTTAATAAAAAGATCTAATTTCCTTGCTTTTTTTGCCATTTCTTCAAATCTAAATTTTCTTTTTACAACTACGGAAGAATGAATATAACCTATATAGTTATCATAATGAACTTTATACCAAATATTATTATTTTTAATGTTGTCTCCTTTTATTTTTTCTAAAACCTCTATTTTTTTAAAAATTTTTGTTTGACCTAATATCCTTCCATCAATCGATGGTTTATTCCTTATGTTGGCATTTGAATTAGTAAATAAATAATCAGTTAAAGGTAATTTTCCATTGTATTTAATATTTTTTTCATATAATGGAAGTATTTTTAAATTTATGGAAACATTGTTTATTATTTCTGTATTTTCTATTCTTGCTAATTTTATCTCTACAGGAATTATTACCTCTCTGGCATTACAACTATAGAGAGAAATTATTATTATTATTATATAAATTTTTTTCATCTTTACCTCCAATCTTAAATTTTTTCGATAATTTGGGTTGACATAAAACTATAAGTAAGGTAAAATAATTTTACTTATGTTGCATCTATAGCTCAATTGGATAGAGCGTCTGACTTCGGATCAGAAGGTTATGGGTTCGATTCCTATTAGGTGCGCCATTTATATTAATTTAAATACTGCTTTTTTATAGCAGTTTTTTTATTTATAATTAACTTTACTAGAAAAAAAAAAAAATCCTTTTAATATTTTTTATAATAATTATAAAATACTAAAAATTTAAGATTAAAAAAATGATTTCTATTAATATAGAAATCATTTTTATTTTTATTATTTTTCACAGTAAAAACATTTTTTTTCTTCTTTTACATATATCCATTTCCCACCTAAATTTTCTTTTTGTGAAATACATTTAGAGTTTTTACATACTCTATCTACTCCGTCATATTTAGGTTTAACATGATTTTTCATGAGTAGACTTATAATAGCTTGTCTAATAAAGACACCATTTTTAGCTTGAGAAAAATAAACACTATTAGGAGTAGAATCTAAGTTTGTATCTATTTCCCCTACCCTTGGCAAAGGGTGGAGAATTTTTAAATCAGATTTAGATATATTTAAAATTTCTTTGTCTATTTTATATTTACCAGTACATTTTTTAAAAATTTCTATATCATCGAATCGTTCTTCTTGTATTCTTGTCATATACAATATATCCATATCTTTTATAATAGATTCATAGTCTTCTAAAATTTCAAATTCTAAAGATAATGAATCTAGAATATAAGATGGTACTTGTATTTCATTTGGAGCGATAAAATAAAGTTTATTACCAGTAAATTTATCTAATGCTTTAGCTAGTGAGTGAACGGTTCTTCCATATTTTAAGTCTCCTACAAATGCAATATTTAGATTATCTAATCTCCCTTTTTCTTTTTGAATAGTATAGAGATCCAATAAAGTTTGAGTTGGATGTTGATTGGCTCCATCACCTGCATTTATAACAGGAATATTTAAAATTTCACTTGCTCTTTTGGCAGTTCCTTCATAGGGACTTCTAATTGCCATAATATCTGTGTAGAGGCCCATCATAGTAAGGGTATCAGAAATTGTTTCTCCTTTTTTTAAAGAATTATTTCCTCCTTCATCTAATTCTATCACTTTTCCACCTAATCGATACATAGCACTTATAAAAGATAACTTAGTTCGAGTAGATGGCTCAAAAAATACAGTAGATAAAATTTTATTTTCTAATTCATGAGGTTTAGGATTATTTTCTATTTCTTTTGCTTTATCTAAGATCTCTAATATATCTTTGACTTCTAAATTGTTTAATGATAGTATTTCTTTCATTTGTTTTCCTCCCTATGATCCTACCTCGATTCTAATAAATAGCCTCTTCTCTATAAAAAAGAGGCTATTAGTTTTAAATTTTACTAATATCAAAGATATCTAAATCTCTAGTATTTACATCTTTTTCCATGATATTTAACACGGCATTTAATGTATCTAATGAAGTTAATACTTCTACACCATATTCTATAGCTGTTCTTCTTATCTTAAATCCATCTCTTTGAGCATCATTTGCTTTTGTAGGAGTATTAATAAGTAGATCTATTTGTTGAGTTTTTAATTTATCAATTATATTAGGTGATGTTTCATTAATTTTATTGATAGTTTCGCATGGAACTCCATGATTGTTTAAATATTCTGCTGTTCCACCTGTTCCAATCATAGTACACCCTTGACCTAAAAGTCTTTTAGCTAAACTTAAAAATTCATCTTTGTCACTTCCTTTTATTGTAGCTAAAACTCTTTTGTTTTTAATTTCATGTATTCTATATCCTCCTACAAGGCCCTTATAAATAGCTTCATCCATATTATTTCCTATTCCTAATACTTCTCCTGTTGATTTCATTTCAGGACCCAAGGATACTTCTACTCCCCCAAGTTTTTCTGTAGAAAATACTGGTACTTTGACTGCTACTAGATTTGGTTTTTTATATATTCCTATACCATACGATAGATCAGATAGTTTTTCTCCCATCATTACTTTTGTAGCTAATTCTATCATTGGAACTCCAGCCACTTTTGATATGTAAGGCACAGTTCTAGAGGATCTTGGATTTACTTCGATAATATATAATTCATTCTCATAAGCTATAAATTGTATATTCATCATCCCTATTATATTTAATTCTTTAGCTAATTTTTTAGTTATTTCTAGTATTTCTTCTTCTGTACCGTTATATAAATTTTGTTGTGGATAAACTGTTATGGAATCTCCAGAGTGAATTCCTGCTCTTTCAAGATGTTCCATAATTCCTGGAATAAGAACTTCCTCTCCATCGCAGATTGCATCTATTTCTATCTCTACACCATTCAAATATTTATCTACTAAGACTGGATTTTTAGGATCTCTGATAAAAGAAGCTTCTAAATAACCTTTTAAATTTTCTTCTAAGTAACAAATCTCCATACCTTGCCCACCTAATACATACGATGGTCTCACTAAAACTGGATATTTTACTTTTTCTGCTTCAGATATACCATCTTTAGTATTCCAAACTGCTCTTCCTTTTGGTCTTTTTATATTTAATTTTTCTAATATAGCTTCAAATTTTTCTCTATCTTCTGCGGCATCTATCATTTCAGCAGAAGTTCCAATAATATTTATACCTAAATTTGATAAATCATTAGCTAATTTTATAGCTGTTTGACCTCCAAATTGTAGAATAACTCCTTCTGGATCTTCTTTTTCAATTATATTCATTACATCTTCTAATACTAATGGTTCAAAATATAGTTTATCAGCAGTTGAAAAATCTGTAGATACAGTTTCAGGATTATTATTTATAATTATAGTTTCTATTCCTAATTTTTGTAATGCTTTTACTGTATGTACTGTACAATAATCAAATTCAATACCTTGTCCGATTCTAATAGGTCCAGATCCAATTACTATAACTTTTCTTTTATTTGATATTTCTACTTCATCATACAGATCGTAAGTTGAATAATAATAAGATGAAGAAGCTTCAAATTCTCCAGCACAAGTATCTACCATTTTATACACAGGTATAATATTTAATTCTTTTCTTTTAGCAACTATATCATCTTCATTCAATCCCATAAATTCTGCTATAGCTCTGTCTGAAAATCCTTTCTTTTTCCAATTTCTAAGATTTTTAGGAGTAAGATCAGATAGTTTAGTTTTCTTTAAAATCTCTTCTTGTCTCACAATCCATTCAATTTTTTCCATAAAGAATGGATCCATTCCAGTTATTTTTTGTAACATAGTCTTAGTATATCCACGTCTTAACATCTCAGCGAGATCAAATATCCTTTCATCATCAGGACTTACAACTCTCTTTTTTAATTCTTGCATTGATCTTATCTTAGAAGCCTTATGTTCTAAACTATATTGTCCGATTTCTAATGATCTAATTCCTTTTAAAAATGCAGCTTCAAAGTTATTTCCAATAGCCATTATCTCACCAGTAGCCATCATTTTTGTACCTAATTTTCTATCGGCTTTGTCAAATTTATCAAATGGCCATTTTGGAATTTTTACAACTATATAATCTAATGTTGGTTCAAAACAAGCATATGTTTTTCCTGTAACTTCATTTTTAATTTCATCCAAAGTATATCCCAATGATAATTTTGCTGCTACCCTTGCAATGGGATAACCTGTAGCTTTAGAAGCTAGTGCTGATGATCTCGATACTCTAGGATTAATTTCTATAATTGCATATTCAAAAGAGTTAGGGTTAAGAGCAAATTGTACATTGCAACCTCCTACAATTCCTATTTCATCTATAATATTAAGTGCAGATGTTCTTAACATTTGATATTCTTTGTCAGACAATGTTTGAGATGGAGCTACTACAATACTATCTCCTGTATGAATTCCAACTGGATCTATATTTTCCATATTACATACTGTGATTCTATTTCCATTTATATCTCTCATTACTTCATATTCTATTTCTTTCCATCCGAGGATAGATTTTTCAACTAAAACTTGTCCTACTCTAGATAAAACTAATCCTTTTAACAAAATATCTTCTAATTCTTGAGGATTATTTGCCATTCCTCCACCAGTTCCACCTAGTGTATATGCTGGTCTTACAATTAATGGATATCCTATTTTTGTTGCAAATTCAAGTCCATCTTCTAAAGTTTCAACTATCATACTTTCTATTGTAGGTTCCCCTATTTTATTCATAGCATCCCTAAAGAGATCTCTGTCTTCTCCTCTTTTGATAGAATCAATACTTGTACCTAAGACTTTGATATTATATTTTTTTAGTACTCCATTATCCTCTAACTCTACTGCCATATTAAGAGCAGTTTGCCCACCCATTCCTAATAAGATTGAATCTGGTTTTTCTTTTATAATTACTTTTGTTACAAATTCTAATGTTATGGGTTCAATGTATATTCTATCTGCTACACTTTTATCAGTCATTATAGTTGCAGGATTAGAATTTATTAATACTACTTCTATTCCTTCTTCCTTTAATGCTTCACAAGCTTGTGTTCCAGAGTAATCAAATTCAGCAGCCTGTCCTATTACAATTGGTCCTGATCCTATTACAAGAGTTTTTTTTATATTTTTATCTAACATTAAATTAACCTCCATATATTTAAATTAGTAATAACTAATTTGCCTTTATTAAATAGTTTGCTAATAACCGTCCAGTATATCTATCTAATCATATTAATGAAGTCATCAAATACATATTGAGAATCTTCTGGTCCTGGAGATGCCTCTGGGTGATATTGTACTGATGCTATTTTATTTTTATAATCTTTCATTCCCTCTATAGAATTGTCATTTAAATTTATCTGAGTAATTTCTACATTTTTTGGCATTTTGTTTACTACATATCCATGATTTTGGGATGTAATAAATATTTTATTTTTTTCTAAATCTTTTACTGGATGATTAGCACCTCGATGACCAAATTTTAATTTATTAGTTGATCCTCCTAATGCCCAAGCTAGTAGTTGATGTCCTAAACATATTCCAATCATTGGAGTTTTTCCAATCATTTTTTTTATCTCATTAATTACATCTATGAGGTCAGCGGGATCTCCAGGTCCATTAGATAAAAAAATTCCATCTAGATTGTAAGATAATATTTTTTCAGCACTGGTATTCCAAGGAAATATAGTTAAATCACAATTTCTTTTGTGAAACGATCTAATAATATTTTGTTTTATTCCAAAATCCATTATCCCAATTTTTTTATTTACTTTTTCTAAACCACATGGAGCTTCATAAATATTTTTTGTACTCACTATACTAACAGCATCTACATTTGAAAAATCATTTATTGTGTTTTTTATTTCTTTTTGTGTGAGTTCTTCAATAGTTATAATAGCTTTCATAGATCCTTTATCTCTTATGATCTTAGTTAGATGTCTTGTATCAATTCCTTTAAATCCAACTATTTTATGTTGTTTTAAATATCCATCTAAAGTCATTTCACATCTAAAATTATTAGGTAGTTTAGCAGGTTCTTTTATTACAAACCCTCTCACTTTTGCTCCATCACTTTCTAAATCATCTAGATTAAGACCATAATTTCCTATCATTGGATAAGTCATTACAACTATTTGTCCATAATAAGATGGGTCAGTAAGAACCTCTTGATATCCTGTCATAGATGTATTAAACACTAATTCTCCTACAACTTCATCTGTATACCCAAAAGCTTTTCCTTCAAATACCATTCCATTTTCTAATATCAATTTTGCTTTCATAATGCCTCCTAAGTTCTTATAAGTTTATACTAAAAAAAAAGAATAATAACTAAAATAAATTAGTCATTATTCTTTAGAATAAAGATATTATTAAAATTTAAAAAAAAAGATAAAGATCCGTATGTTATATAGGGAACATCTTTCAAAAATAAAGATTTATTGAACTGGAAAATATTATTAAATTTAATTGGTCCTATTAATAATTTTTTGTTTATCAAATTCAACGCCTCCTAAAAATTTTCTTATACAAGAATAACAAAAATAATGAAATGTGTCAATATTTATTTTTAATAGTAATAAATGATAGTAATAGCTATCAATATAATATCAAAATAAAAAAAATTAAAAATAAAACCCTAAAGTCTTATTTTTAATTTTTTTCATTATAGAAAAATATAGATGCTATTAAAATTTATATCTTACTATTTTTTATTAAAATTGTAGCTATTTTTTCTAAATTAATTTTGTCTTCCTCAGAAAATCTATTTAATTTTGGACTATCTATATCTAATACTCCAATTAATTTTTCTTCTTTTATAAGAGGAATTACAATTTCTGAATTAGTTGATAAGTCACAGGCTATGTGACCTGGAAATTCATGTACATCTGGAACAATATATGTAATTTTATCTTTGGCAGAATATCCACAAACTCCTTTTCCTAACTCGATTCTAGTTGTAGCAGTCTGACCTTGAAAAGGACCTAAAACTAACCTGTCATTTTTCCATAGATAAAATCCTGCCCAATTTAAATCTTCTATATTATTAAAGATAAGAGAGGAAATATTAGCACAGTTAGAAATAAAATCATCTTCTCCTTCAGTCAAATTTTGAGCTAAATTTAAAATATATGTATAACTTTTAAAGTTTTTCATAAGATCTATAACTCCTTATTTTATTATTAATTTTTTCCACAACATTTTTTATATTTTTTTCCTGATCCACATGGACATGGGTCATTTCTTCCAATTTTAACTTCTTTTTTTATTGTTTTTTGTGTAGATAATGTTGAATCATACAACCATTCATTATTTATTTTTTTAAATAATGATCTTTCGTGATGAAATAAAGTTTTACCATCTTCTAAAAAATAACCTTTAAATTCAACAATACCTTGAGAATCGTCTTCTCCACCATCTAAAGTTTCAATAATTTCTAATTTATTCCATTCTGTAGATTCAGACCAATGTTTAATCTCCTCTTTACTAAGATTACCAAGAGTTTTAGGATTATGTGTATTATAAATATAATCTATCTCTCCTACAACATAAGCTGTGTATCTTGATCTCATAGTATCTTCAGCAGATATTGGATTTTTTTCACCTAATATATATGGTTTGCAGCATTTTTCATAACTTAATTCTTTTCCACAAGGGCAATTTTTCATTTATTTTCCTCCTAAATATGACAATACAATTTCCTATAATTATATCATAATTAAATAAATTATCCTAAAAATTCTTATAAAGGATAAAAAAAAAAAAAAAATGAAATTATATTGGAAAAAAAAGTAAAATGGGGGTATACTTAGTTTAGAAGACAAAATAAACTTAGGAGGCAAAAGATGACTAAAAAATTAGAAATTTTTAAATGTGAAATATGTGGAAATATTGTAGAGGTAATGCATGCAGGAGCTGGAGCATTGGTCTGTTGTGGAAAAGAAATGGTTTTACAATCAGAAAATACAAAAGATGCAGCTATAGAAAAACATATTCCAGTAATAACTAAATTAAGTGATGGATATGAAGTTAAAGTTGGTTCTACTCTACACCCAATGACAGAAGCTCATTATATTGAATGGATAGAATTAATATTAGATGATTGTTGTGTAGCAACTCAATTTTTAAATCCAGGGGATGAACCAGTGGCTACTTTTAAATCATGTTATGGAGAAAAAGTGGAAGCTAGAGCTTATTGTAATCTTCATGGACATTGGAAGAAGTAATAAAAATTTGATTGACAACCTTCTATTAATATGGTAATATCTCTAAAAGATAAAAAAGGGGGAGTTATATGAAATTTTTAACGATATATAATACATTTTTAAATTTCACAGATAAATTTCTTATCTTTTTAACTGATGTTCCCTATATTATATTTGGAACAGCCAATTCAATTTTTAATTTTTATATTTATAATAATGGGAATAAAAACTAATATTTTAGTTTTTATTCCTTTTTTTTTAAATTTTATATAAAGATATCTAGGAGGAATATATGTTTTTGGAAGATGTTAAGATTATAGAAAATATACAAATAGCAAATAATTATTATTTGATGAAGGTAAATGGAGATAAAATGGCTAAATACTCTAAACCAGGACAATTTTTTATGCTCCAGTGTAAAGACCATTCTAAAGTTTTAAGAAGACCAATAAGTTTACATAATGTTGATGAAAATATTTTAGAATTTTATTATGAAGCTTTAGGAAATGGAACTAAAGAATTTACTAAATTATCTATAGGTGAAACTATAAATATTCAAGGTCCTTTGGGAAATGGATATGATGTAGATATTAAAAATAAAAATATAATAATAGTAGGTGGGGGAATGGGAATGGCTCCTCTAAAATATCTCATTAAAAATTTAGATGAAAGTAATAAAGTTATTTTTATAGCTGGTGGAAGGAATGCTCAAGCTATAAAAATTATAGAAAAATTTAATTTTAAAAACATAAAAATAGAAATAGCTACTGACGATGGTAGTATAGGAATAAAAGGAAATACTGTAGATTTATTAAAAGAAAAAATAAAAAATAAAAAAATAGATATTATTTATACTTGTGGACCTCATCCTATGATGTTAGCAGTAGCAGAAGTAGCTAAAGAAAATAATATAAGATGTCAAATTTCTTTAGAGGAAAGGATGGCTTGTGGTATAAAAGCTTGTGTAGGATGCTCAATATTAACTAAAAATGGAATGAAAAAAGTTTGTCATGATGGTCCGGTATTTGAAAGTACGGATATAATAGATATAGATATTATAGATCCAAATGGAGGATGTAAATAATGAATAATAGATTAAGTACAACTTTTTTAGGAAATAAATTAGATAATCCTATAATGACAGCATCAGGATGTTTTGGTTATGGATTAGAATACAAAGATTATTTCAATCCTAATGAATTAGGAGCCGCAGTATTAAAAGGAATTACCATGGAACCTAGAAATGGTAATTTTGGGACTAGAATTGCTGAAACACCATCTGGAATGCTTAATTCAGTTGGATTGGAAAATCCAGGAATAGAAGAGTTTAAAAAAATAATACCATCTATAAAAAAAGAACTCAATATCCCTTTGGTGGCAAATATAAATGGTAAAATTTTAGAAGAATATATAGAGATTGCAAAAGAAGTAGAGAAAATAAAAGAGATAGAAATGGTCGAACTAAATATTTCTTGTCCTAATGTTAAAGATGGAGGGATGGCATTTGGAGCTAACCCAGAGATGGCACGGTTAGTAACTCGTGAAGTAAAAAAAGTATTAACTAAACCTATGATTGTAAAATTATCACCAAATGTTACTAATATAGTAGAAATAGCAAAAATAGTAGAGGAAGAGGGAGCAGATGGTATAGCTCTTATTAATACTTTATTAGGAATGGCAATTAATATAAAAAAAAGAAAACCAATTCTTGGAAATATCATGGGAGGGTTGTCGGGGCCTGCTATAAAACCAATTGCACTTAGAATGATATATCAAGTATCACAAGTAATATCGATTCCAATTCTTGGAATGGGAGGAATAACTTCTACAGAAGATGCTATAGAATTTATAATGGCTGGAGCAAGTGCAATATCTTTAGGAACAGGAATGTTTGGAAATCCAAAATTACCAATAGAAATAAAAGAAGGGCTTAAAAAATATTGTATAGAAAATAATATAAGTAATATAAGCGAGCTTGTAGGAGTTATACATCCTGATGGTGGAGAATCTTATAGAAATAGATTAGGAGGAAGTTATGAAATTAAAGGTTAAAGATAGACTTATAGTAGCATTAGATTATAAAACATTAGATGAAGTTAAAGATATAGTTAATGAAATTGGAGATTCTATATCTACATATAAAGTAGGATTAGAATTATTTTTAAATACTCGTGGAGAAGCAGTAGATTTTCTTCATAGTATAGACAAAAAAGTATTTTTAGATCTAAAATTTCATGATATTCCAAATACAACAACGATGGCATCTATGTTTGCAAATAACCAAGAAGTTTTTATGTTTAATGTTCATGCAGGTGGTGGACCTACTATGATGAAGTCTGTTTCAAAAATGTTAAAAGAAAATAGTTCTGATTCAATAGCAATAGCCGTTACAATATTAACATCATTTACAGAAAAAGAAGTCGCGACACATTTTAAAAGTAATTTTAATATTAGTGAGTTAGCTAATCATTGGGCTGTAGAAACTAAAGAATCAGGTTTACATGGAGTAGTTTGCTCTCCCTTAGAAGCTAAAAAAATTAAGGAACTTTGTGGAGAAAATTTTTATACAATATGTCCAGGAGTTAGACCAATATGGGCTTCTTCTAATGATCAAAAAAGAATTATGACTCCTAAAGTTGCTATTGAAAATGGAGCAGATTTCTTAGTTGTAGGAAGACCAATAACTAAATCAGAAAACCCAATTCATTCTGCTAAATTAATTTTAAAGGAAATTGAAGAAGGACTAAAAATAATTAATGACTAAGAAAATTAGATGAACAAAATAGGAGGTATTTAACTTGTTAATAAAAAATGCTAGGATAAATACTATAGATAATGAATATGAAATAAAAGATGTCTATATTAAAAATGGAAAAATTTCTATAATAAATTCTAAAATTAATACTTTAAACATTATTAAAGAAACTTTTGCATCTTCAAATAAAGATATAAAAAAATTACAAATCTTAGATCTAAAAGGTAAAAAATATCTTATTCCTGGGATTATAGATCCTCACGTACATATGAGAGATCCAGGATTAACTCATAAAGAAGATATATATACAGGATCAAGAGCATGTGCTAAAGGTGGTATTACAACTTTTATAGATATGCCTAATACAATTCCTACTACTACAAATTTAAATGCTTTGCAAAATAAGAAAATATTAGCCTCAAAAAAATCTTTAGTTAACTATGGATTTCATTTTGGTGGAACTAACTCTGATAATAGTGATATTATTCCGAATCAAGAAATTGCTTCAACAAAAGTATTTATGAATATATCAACAGGTAAGATGTTAATAGAAAAAGATGAAATTTTAAAAAATATTTTTTTGAAGTCAAAAATAGTTTCTGTTCACGCTGAAGGTGATATGGTAGAAAAATCAATCACCTATAATGAAAAATATGGAAAAAAATTATACCTTTGCCATATTTCAGAAAGAAAAGAATTAGATATTATCAGAAGAGGGAGGAAAAATACTGTAAAAAAAATTTATACTGAAGTAACTCCCCATCATCTTTTTTTGACTAAGAATAATGTAAAAGATAAAAATAAAATGTTACTTAGAATGAAACCAGAATTAAAAACTGATGATGATGTAAAAGCTTTATGGGAAGCTATAAATGATGGCACTATTGATAGTATTGGTACTGATCATGCTCCACATCTACTTTCAGAAAAATTAAAAAATGTTACATTTGGAATTCCAGGAGTAGAAAGTTCATTATTATTGATGTTAGATGCTGTATCTAAAAAAAAACTCACATTATCTAAAATGATTGAGCTTATGTCAAAAAATCAAAGTAAAATATTTGGTATAAAAGATAGAGGAGAAATTAAAGAGGGTTTCTATGGAGACTTTGTAGTAGTTGATTTAAAAGAAAAATTTATTTTAGATAATAAAACCACAATATCAAAATGTAAATGGACTCCATTTAATGGTTATACAGGTTATGGTAAAATTGATACTACAATAGTTAATGGGAAAATAGTTTATAATAAAAATCAAATAATTGAAAATACAGGGAGTGAGATTAAATATGAATAATGCTAAAAAAGTAGCTAGAGCACTGTTAAAGGTGGAAGCGGTAAAATTAAATGTAACAGAGCCATTTACATTTGTATCAGGTATAAAATCTCCTATATATTGTGATAATAGAAAAGTTATTGGTTTTCCAAAAGAAAGAACCGATATAGTAGATGCTTTTGTTGAATTATTAAAAAATAAAAATTTTGATATTGTAGCAGGAACTGCTACTGCAGGAATTCCATGGGCAGCATTTATTGCCGAAAAAATGAATAAGCCCATGGCTTATATAAGGTCTAAACCTAAAGCACATGGAGCAGGTAAACAGATAGAAGGAGCAAATGTCAAAGGAAAAAAAATAATAGTAATTGAAGATCTTATCTCTACGGGAGGAAGTTGTATAGCAGCACTTGAAGCTGCTAGAAAAGAAGGTGCGAAAGAAGTAGAAGTTATGGCAATATTTTCTTATGAATTTAAAAAAGCATATGATAGATTTGAAGAAGCTAACTGTAAATGGGAAACACTTTCTGGTTTTTCTGATTTAATAGAATTAGCTGTTGAAGAAAATTATTTGTCTTGTAAAGATGCGGAAGAGGCAAGTCATTGGAATAAATCTCCAAATACTTGGAAAAATTAGACTCAAATAAAAAAGTACCTATAATATTAATTATAGGTACTTTTTTTAATTAACCACAATTATATCATAAAATCTATTTGTATAATAATATAATATTAAATAAAAATCCTTTTAACCCCAATAAAATTAATGTTTTTAATCTAATATTTGATTTAAAGGTGTATTAAATGAAAATCCTTGTTATTGTACCTACAAATCGCTTAAAATCGAAATAAGAGGCTCAAATATTATTTGATAATATTTTAACTACAGTCCGATTAATATATATATTGAAATTATAAATATATACGTATCCTTATAATGTAAAACTCGATTTTATGAGTTTTAAACTAAGTTTATAGGTCAATAAAATTAATGATTTTAAACGAGTTTTACAAAATAGTTATTTTGTAAAACTCGTTTACTTTTTATAAGATAGATAGTATAATTTAGTAAATAAAATTATAAAAAAAAATATGGAGGAGATTATGGAGCTTAAATTCCAACTAAATGAATTAAAAAAAAAATTAGAAGAAAATAAGGATGATTTTGTCATCTCAATGTTATTAAACGATAAAATTCAAGAAATTGAAAAAAAACTAAAAAAGAAGAAAAAAAAAAGAGTTATAAATAGAACTATAAAATATTTAACTAATGATGAATTTTATAAAGTTATGAATGCATTCGATAAAATTCAAGAATTGAAACATATAGATGAAAAAAGTCAAAAATTTCATTTTTTTAAAAGAGATAAAATAATCTTACTCTTAGCTTATGAATGCGGATTACGTGCTAGTGAAACGTCTGATTTAAGAAAGGATGATTTTCATGAAAAAAATAGAGAAATATTTTGTAGAAGATTAAAAGGAAGTCGAAATAACACTATTAAATTAACAACTTCTACCTCTAAATTATTAAAAACATATATATTAGAGAATCCTAATGAAACAAATTATATATTTTTAAGTCGTCAAAAAAATAAATTAACAAGACAACAGCTTACAAATATCTGCAAAAAATATTTTGCACTAGCAGGGATTTCAAAAGAAAAACAACATTTTCATACTTTAAAACATACAGCAGGAGTTCATTTAGCAGAACAAGGTTTAGATATAAAAGAAGTTCAATATATTTTAGGTCATAGAAATGTTGAAAATACTATGATATATTTTGATTTTACAACTAAACAACAAAAAGTTTTATATGATAAATTAGGAAGAAATTAAAATGTTTTTTTAATCTTCTAAAAATTTAAAATTATCCGAAATAATGGATTATTGAATCTTTATTTTTAAATATAAAAACCTGTAGATTTTGACACT
>DDQV01000026.1 GCA_002342785.1 Fusobacteriaceae bacterium UBA2433
AAATATCTATATGCTTCTTTGAATAGTTTTTCATGGCATAGCTCAATAAATATCTTATCTAAAATATTATGATCTTCTAATAATGCTTCTAGGGTATTATCAATATTAAATCTTTCAGTGGCATAGTATTTATATGTTGAACTAGACAACCACCATTCGAGTCTAGTTAATTCAAAGTCTAAAAGGTTTTTATCATCTACTTCTCTTTTTTTATCATAGACTCTTACTTTATGATTCTTCCATCCACCATCTAAGGTAGAATCTGAAAATAGTTTTTTATATGATTCGTTTAAATTAATATTTCCTATCTTTCTTAGTTTAGGTAACTTAAGGAATAAAAGAGTAAATACTTCTTTGTACTCTTCAAATGTCAGATCTAAGTTTATATTTATTTCTATTTCACTTATCTTAGCTTCAGTAAGATCAATAGAGATATTCTTGCTCTTCAATAAACTCATTAATCTATGGATTGATTCTTTTAATTCAAAATTCCTTGCATTATATATATTGTGACCATGTAGGAGTCTATTAGGATTGAACCTTAGATATGTAACTTCTCTAATTTCTCCACTTTCATAAAGCTTAATAGTTTTCTCTATGCTAAAGAGTTCTTCTTTGATCTCAAATTTCTCCTCAACCCACCCTTGACCTTCAGTAAATAGTGATTTTTTATCTGTTTCTATTTTTATTCCAGAGAGGACCAGTTTATCTATTCCGATCCTCTCTAATTTATCTCTATTTAACATCTCATTCCTCCTTCAGAAGCTCATCTCTAACTTCTAAAAGATCATAAGTTTTAACATCTCTAATTAATTTAATATCTTCTTTGCCACTATTTAAATATCTCTTTACTATTGCATCTGCATATCTAGGATCTAATTCCATAGTTCTACAGATCCTATCTAGTTCATCACACGCCATAAGGGTAGAACCACTTCCACCAAATAGATCTATAACTATATCTCCTGGTCTTGAACTATTCTTAATTGGATAAGCTAATAAATTAAGTGGCTTCATAGTAGGATGAATATCATTTCTACTAGGCCTATTAAAATTCCATACTGTAGTTTGTTTCCTATCTGAGTACCAATTATGGGCTTTCCCGGGCTTCCATCCAACTAAGATGGGTTCATGCTGCCAATGGTAATCTTGTCTTCCCATAACTAAACTATTTTTTACCCATACACAACATTGAGCAAAATAGAATCCTGCGTCTTGCATAGCTTTTCTAAAATTAATCCCTTCAGTATCTGCATGAAATACATAGATCCCACCACCATTTTCTAAACTTTCATATACTCTTGAATATGAATCTAATAGAAAGTCATAAAAATTTGAGTTAGAGACATTATCATTTTGAATAGTTAATTTATCTTTGGTTTTTCCTTCATAATTTACATTGTAGGGAGGATCTGTTACTACTAGTTGACCCTTTTCTTCTCCCATGAGTAATTTGACATGATCTTTATTTGTAGCATCACCACAAAATAGCTTATGTTTACCTAAGATCCACAGATCATTTAATCTTGAATACGGTTCTCTTTCCAAATCTATCTCTAGGACTTCATCTTCTTCTATTACACGATCACGATCTGCTAGATTTAGATTTATGTTTTCTATCTCATCTAGATTAAACCCTGTAAGGACTAGGTCCCCATCCATTATCTTTATGGCTTCTAACTCTAGTTCTAACTTTTCCATATTAAACCCAGTATCCATAGTTAGCTTATTATGAGATAGAATATATTGTTTCTTTTGTACTTCTGATAGATGATATAGCTTTATTGCATCGACTACATCACAGCCTAGTTGCTGTAAAGCTATTATTCTTCCATGACCTTCAATAAGAACATTCTTCTCATCTACTGCTACTGGATCATTAAACCCGAACTCTTTTATACTGGCTTTGATCTTGTCTATCTGTTCCTGGGGATGTTCCTTTGCATTATTAGCATAGTGGACTATATCCTCAATTTTTAACTTTTCTATTTTCATAGATTCACCTCCTTCATGTATATTTATAGAGATATTACATTGGTGATTTGTTTTAGGAGGTCCACCTAATGTAATATCTTTAAAAATATACAAATTAATTTCTACATTCAACTAAACCAAGAAGCTGATATTGCCTGTTATGACGTTTAGACCAGCTCAATTTTTTGGTTTAGTTCAAGATAGAAAATCCTCCTGACTATTTATTTAATTTCTCGGCAAATTTTACACAGTGTTCCTGAGTTTCAAATTTTATATAATCATCTTTAGTTATTTTAGCTTTTGCATAGTCTGGCATCTTATCCCAATTAAAATTTATCAGTTTTCTTAGTTGCTCTTTTTCTGTTTTATTCATAGCCAGCCATCCGATCTTAGCTTTATCTTTTCTTTCTAATTCCAAAACTTGCATTTCAGATAATCTTATTTCTTTCTTTTTTTTCCAATTCATAATCCCCCCTATTGGGTAATTGAGTTCCCACCATCTCAATATTTAAATAGTTTCCCGCTTAATTAACTATTTCCCTTATAAAAAACAAAAAAAAGAGGTACATGTATAGACTTATATTGTCTATAACATGTACCCCGACTTTACGGTAGGTTCATGGTCAAAGGTTTCATGCTGACAAATCTGCTCTTTTTTACGAGTAGCTAGATTTGAAATTCGACCTTCCAATCAACTATAAAATTTTATTTGTTATTAATTTAATATACATTATTTTAATCTAGTTCGCAACTAAATTTTTCAGAAAAAACTTTTTCAATAGCTGATGGAGTTCCATTACTAAAATTAATTATCATTTTCCCTGTGAATTTATTGGTCTTTTGCTTTTTTATAAGATCACATGTTTTTTCCGTTTTATCTTTCTTTTTTTTATCCATATAAATATCCCCCTAAAATAAAATAAATTTTTCTTTGGCCTTATTTAAAGGATAGCATATTTTTTTTTTCTTGTTAAGTATAGAATGAAAAAAGAGCCAAAATTATTTTTGACTCTTAGTTTTTCCTAAATATAATTCATTCATTATCGTTATATGTTTCATGTGGTTCATTTTTTCTGCAAGTAATTTTTAATAAATTATTAATCAAAATCTCAGTAACTTTCCCATTAATTTCCATTTTTTTTTCTTTTTGATATTCTTGGATACCTGTTTTTGTTTCAGTACCAAGTATTCCATCTATTTTTAATTTATATCCAACTTCATTGAGGAGAATCTGTGTTTTTATAACTTTCCCATCTATTTTAGATAAAGGGATTTTCAAATCATCTGAAGGTTTCGACATATAATATAAAAGTAGCATTAAAAGTATTGCTATACTCCCAAAAGTTATATTAGTTATATTCCTTTCTTTTTTAAAAAATTTAATATTAGATTTTAATTCAGAGTTATTATTAAAAATTTTATTTAAATCATGTCTCTCAAAAATATCTTTGTATCCATTTTTAAATCTAAAATAATCTTTAATATATTTTTTTATCTTCCTGCCAGACTCATAATTGATATAGCAACAATAGACTATAGAAGCTATTATAACTACCCAAGAAATAACAACAATATTCCCTTTAAATATTTCTTCAAATTCCCCATTTCCTATAACTCCAAGGACTACTATTGAAATAAAAAAACTAAAAATATAGATGATATTCTTTTTCAATTCATCTGTAAAATCATTTATAATCCCATGCATTTTTTCATTTAAAGAAAATAAATCATCAGCGATTTTATTCTTAGTGTCAAAATATTTTTGGATGTTATCTTTCAAATATAAATTATGATTCCCAGAAATCGATAAAAAAACATCTCTATTTATACTAGAAAAATCAAAAGGATTATTTTTTGATAACACATTCTTTATAATTCCTAGTTTATCAACTAAATTTCCTCCATTATATGCCCATTCATATATTTTGTAGTATTCTGATTCCTTTAACTTATCATTTGGAATATTAATTTGCTTTTTACAGTGTTTAAATCCATCAACTATAATTTCAACTTCATTTTGAATAATATCAAAAGAGCTAGAAACAAACATTAAAGATAATAGCGACTTTAGATTGTCGAAAATTTCTTTAATCTCGTTTAAGTTTTTATTAATCAAAAATTTGAAATCATCAGGAAGAATATACAATTTATTTCGAGATCTAACATTATAAAATGCTCTATTATATCCATTCTCATTAATTGAAGGACTAAAATTTAAAATTTCATCTTTATTTGAAGAAAACATAATTTTTTTAGTTTCTAATAATTTAATTTCTGGAGTATTTATCAAAAAATATTTTAGACATTTATCTCTGCCAAAAAAATTCAATTTATTCTTTAAATTTAAGGATTCAAAGTAAAACAACCATTTTTCAAGAGAATATATAGTTTTATACTCGCTTGTATTTTTATTGATTTTTATATTTAGAATAGCTTTTCCATCCTCAAAGTCATCTAATTCATCTTTAAAGAACTTATCAATGTCTTCAATCGAATATTTATGAAGATTATAAATGATTTCACCATCAATAAGAAGATCTTCATTTTGTATTATATTCATTGCCAAAT
>DDQV01000175.1 GCA_002342785.1 Fusobacteriaceae bacterium UBA2433
ATCTTACACATTGCAGGAACCAATGGAAAGGGTTCTACTGCTAGTATCTTAGAAGGTAGTTTATTAGAAGCAGGATATAAAGTAGGAAAATATACATCTCCTCATATTGAAAAATTCAACGAGCGAATTGTAGTAAATAAAAAACAAATATCTGATGAAAAGATATGTTTTTACTATAAAAAAATAAGAAATTTAATTGAAGTTAATAACCTTCATCCTACTTTTTTTGAGATAACTACTGCAATGATGTTTGATTATTTTAAAGATTGTAATTGTGAATATGTTGTATTAGAAACAGGTTTAGGAGGACGATTTGACGCAACTAACATTTGTCATCCTGAAGTCTCTATAATTACTAATATTTCTATGGATCATGTGAATATCTTAGGAGATAATTTAACTGATATAGCCCGTGAAAAGTGTGGGATTATTAAGGATAGTCCCGTTGTAATTGCTGATTCTAAACCTGAATTAATAGCCGCAGTTGAGGAAAAAACCAAAGATTATGTCGATGTTATAAAAAAATATAACAATGTAAAGTTTGAACTAACAAAAGATTTTAAAACTATAATTTATATAGACAATATAAAATTTAATCTCTCCCTCTATGGAAAATATCAAGTAAATAATTTTTTAGGAGCCTATGAAGCCTTAAAGAAAATAGGGATATCAGATAAACATATACAAGATTCAGTATCAAATATATATTGGCCTGGAAGATTTGAGATCTACTCTAAAGAGGATCCCCTTATTATATTAGATGGTGCTCACAATGTAGATGCTGCATCTAAATTAAAAGAAAATATCTTATCTAAGTATAAGAAAGATCAAGTAATTACCCTAGTATCTATTTTAAAAGATAAAGATCGATATGGAATTTTAAAGGAAATATCAAATTTTAGTAATAACATAATTTTTACATCTTTAGAAGATTATCATAGGGGAAGTACTGGAGATAAATTAATAGATTTAGTAGACAATTTTGAAATTCAAAGGGTAGAGGATAATATCATAAAAGCTTTTGATATTGCCAAGAAAACAGAAAAAATTATTGTTGTTTGTGGTTCATTTTATTTGTTATCTAAATTTAAAAAAAATATTCAAATGAGGTAGAATAATGACAAAAAAACAAGTTATACTCTGTAGGTTTATCTTAATTTTTATTTCTATTTTTACATTTTATTTTTTAAATCAAAATTTTTTTAAAAACAAAAAACAAAAAATATCCCAAGTAATAAAAAAAATAAAAAATAATGAAGATAAAAAAATCGAAAGGGAGATAGAATTAAATATCAGACCAGATGATTTTTATAAGATAAAAGATAAAAAATAACTATGAGTAATATCAATTAAAGATAGGAGGATTTATGATTAATAAATTTGTCAAATTATCAAAACTAGTAAGAGCTTTTGATTTTAATGTTATCTATGAAGGTTTAGATAACCTAGAAAGAAAGATCTTACTTCCTACTGTACATAGAGTAGGAGCAGAACTAACTGGTTTTTTAATTGAAGGAGACGAACTAAATAAACAACTACACATCTTAGGGACAGAGGAGATGAGATATATCGACTCTTTAGATCCAGAAATAAGAAAAAGTCGATTAAAAAAATATTTTTCTTATAACTTTCCTTGTATTGTTGTAGCCTGTGATAAAGAGATCCATCCTGACTTTATAGACTGTGCCATAAAACATAATAAGCCTCTTTTGACTGCTCAAGATAAGACAGCTGTTGTCATAAGAAAATTAAAATATTATCTTCAACGAAAATTAGCCCCTGAAATAAGATTAGAAGATCATGTTTTGATTGAAATATTTGGAATAGGGGTTTTAGTCGGTGGTTATAAAGATGCTCAAATTGGTTCTACCTTAGAATTAATTGAAAGAGGTCATAAATATATCACCGATGAAAACTTAATTATAAAAAAAATTGGACCAAATATTTTATTGGGAGAAAATGGATTCGATAAAAGTAATATTAAAACACATTTTTATTTAGGAACTGATAGTGGAAATATAGATATAACAAATAACTATGGGATCATTGCAACTCGAAGAACTAAGGAAATAAATATATATATCAATTTAGAAAAATGGGATGAGAAAAAATTCTATGATCGATTGGGAATCGATAAGAAATTTGAAAATATATTAGGAATTAAGATACCTAAATTAAGTCTTCCTGTACGAAAAGGAAGAAATCTTGCTGTCATAATTGAAACTGCCGCTATAAATGAAAGATTTAAACAACTTGGTGTGAATTCTTCTGAATATTTTTTAGAAGAGACGGCTAAAATGATTGCTCTTAATAAAAAAAATAGGAAGGGAGATAAGATGGATAAAAATACTTTGACAGTAAAAAAAATAGTTGATAAATTTAATTTAAAAGTTCTTACAGGTGAAGAACTTTTAGAAACAACTTATATAACTAAAACAGCACTTCATAATCCTGCTCTAGCTCTTTCAGGATTCTACGAAGTCTTCCATCAAGTTGGATCTAAAAGTTTACAATTATTTTCTCAAGGAGAACTAAATTTTTTAAAAAATCTTGATAATGATATAAAACATAAAAATCTAGATAATTTTTTTAATTTTGAATTCCCAGCTATTATTATAGCCGATGCAGATGATATTGAGCCATATTTTATCGAACTATCCAAGAAAAAAAATAAGATAATGTTGTACTCTGAGAAAACCTCAACTCAATTAACAGCCGATTTAAACCAATTCTTAGAAAAAAAATTCGCTCCTAAGATAACTATGCATGGAGTATTTGTAGAGATGTTTGGTTTTGGGGTATTATTAACAGGGAGAAGTGGAATTGGTAAGAGTGAAACAGCTTTAGAATTAATCCATAGAGGTCATAGATTAATTACAGATGACAAGGTAACCTTCCACGAAGATCCTAGCGGAATGGTACTTGGAAAAGCCGATAAAATTCCTTACTTTATGGAACTTAGAGGTATAGGGATCATAGATATCAAAGCACTCTATGGATTAGGATCTGTAAGAAATGAAAAAAGATTAGATGCAATTATAGAATTAAAGGAATTAAAAAATGACGATTATTTAACTAAAACTAATTCTAAAGGTGTAAAAGTAAAAGTTTTAGGGCATCATGTAGTTCATGCAGAACTTCATATAAGTTCAGGAAGAAATGCCGCTACCATGGTAGAGACAACTATTATGAACTTAATAGCAATTAAATATGGTTATGATTCTGAAAAAGCATATAAAGGAAAGATAAGGCATAAAGATTTTATATAAAATATAATTAGGAGGCAAAAAAGAAATGAAAAGAAAGGCTAAAACACTGATAATAGATTATTTTGTAATTAATTTAGGGCTTATTATAGCTGCAATAGGAATAAGTTTATTTATAGTTCCTGCAAAAATAGTAAGTGGCGGAGTAACAGGTATCGCAACTATATTATTTTATACATTTAATCTTTCTGTTGGAACAAGTATGTTACTCATCAATATTCCTTTATTTTTAGTAGGAGTTAAAACTTTTGGTAAGGAATATGGTGCAAAGACATTGTTTGGAATTATAATGTTATCATTTTATATAGATCTTTTTATAAAATTTGTAGGTATAGATAATGTAATTGATTTTACAAAGGGAAGTAATTTTTTGTTAGCACCACTCTTTGGAGGTATACTACTAGGGATAGGTTTAGGACTCGTTCTAAAATTTGGTGGTAGTACAGGTGGAACTGATATTATAGCTCAAATAGTAAATAAGATTACTAAGATTCCTATGGGTTATTGTATGATGATAAATGATACAATTATTATAGTCAGTGGAATAGCTTTTTTTGGAATAGAAAAAGGATTATATGCAATAATTGCAATGTTTACAACTAATGTAGTTATCAATAAAATTTTTGAAGGTGCAGGTTATACCAAGATGGTATATATTATAAGTGACGAGTATGAACTCATAAGAAATATAATATTAAAAGATATAAAAAAAGGTGGAACTGCAATTTCAGCCAAGGGCCTTTATACAGATAAAAATAAATCAATGATTATGACTGTTTTAAAAAATAAAGAGATTAGAGATCTTCAAGCTCTTATAAAAAGAGCAGATCCCAATGCATTTGTTATCATATCAGAGGTTCATCAAGTTTTAGGTGAAGGATTCAAACCATTAGATTAAAAACAACTCTTAAAATGGAGGAAAATATTGGATAAAATAATAGTAAAAAATATAAAAGCATATGGATACCATGGTGCTTTAACTGAAGAAAATATCCTAGGACAAAATTTTTATGCTGATGTAATATTATATAAAGATCTACAAAAAGCAGGGCTCACAGATGATCTAAATAAAAGTATAAGTTATGTAGATGTATATTACGATGTTGAAGATATCATAAAGAATAAAAGATTTAAATTAATTGAAGCTTTAGCCGAGATGATTGCTCATACTTTACTGGTAAAATATAGTATAAAAAAAGTAAAAGTAAAGGTAAGAAAACCTGGTGCTCCTATAAATGGAAATTTTGATTATGTAGGTGTAGAAATAACTAGAGAGGTTCAAGACTATGAGATGGACTAGAGTTTATCTAAGTATGGGATCTAATATAGGAAACAAATATTATTATCTTTTAGGAGGTATCTTTGCTGTATCAAATTTAAAGAAAACTAAAGTTACCTCTCTTTCAAAATTTTATTCAACAGATCCAGTAGGATATTTAGATCAAGATAAATTTTTAAACTGTGCAATTGAGATAAAAACACAACTACTTCCCTATGAACTCTTAAGGGAACTTCAAAAAATAGAATTAAACTTAAAAAGAGTGCGAAAATTTAGATGGGGTCCTAGAACTTTAGATATAGATATTATATCCTATGGTAATCTTACTCTTAACACAAAAGATTTAGTTATTCCCCATCCTAGATTCAAAGAGAGAAGTTTTGTATTAATTCCACTATTAGATGTTATCAGAGATAAAAGTTATATTCGATCTATCATAGATTATAGTGACAAGAGTGTCAGGCTAGAAAAAAAAATCCCTCTCTTAGTTAGCAGTTGTCTCCTTGGAAATAAAATTTCTTATAAGGGTACAGATAATCATAATTATATTGTAACTAAACTCTTAAAAGATAGATTTAAATTTATAGAAACTTGCCCTGAAGTAGAGGGAGGGCTCAGCACCCCTCGTCTACCAGCTGAAAGAAATTGTGACCGAGTAATTAATACTCAAGGTATAGATGTTACTAAAGAATTTAAGTTAGGAGCAGAGAAAGCTCTAAAAAAAACTTTTGATAATAATATAAAAATTGCACTATTAAAAGGAAAAAGTCCATCTTGTGGAATAGATACTATATACGACGGAACTTTTAAAAAAAATATTATTTCTGGAAATGGAATAACAACAGACCTACTCCTACTAAATGGAGTAGATATAATCGAGGTGAATAAAGATGAACAATAAGTTTAGTGAGATATTAGAAATTATAAAAAATAGTAATAGAATCCTAGTTACTTCACATACTAGCCCTGACGGAGATTCTATCGGAAGTGGTCTAGCTATGCTTTTGGCTCTTAATAAATTAAATGAAACTTTAAAAAAAGAAGCCGAAGAAAAAAATATTATCTACATTGATAAAACTTTGAGATTTATTTTAGAAGACGAAACTCCTAAAAATTTAAAATTTCTAACACACTCTCTCTTGATAGAGGAATTAAAAAACTATGATTCAAAATATGAGTTTGATCTTATGATCTGTCTAGATAGTGGAAATTTTGATAGAGTCGGAAAGGTACAACAACTAAAAACAAAAAATACTAAGGTTATAAATATGGATCATCATATTAGTAATGATAGATTTGGAGATTATAACTATGTTGGAAGTCTTTCATCTACTTCAGAAATTTTATTTGATTTTATCAAAGAAGCAAATATAGAATTAGATCATGGAATAGCAGAAGCTTTATATACAGGTATAGTAAATGATACTGGGAATTTTAAACACTCTAACACAACTAAAAAAGTTTTTAAAACAGCTTCAGAATTGCTAGAATATAAAGTAGAACCAAATGAAATTATTAAAAATTTTTTAGATACTAAGTCTATGGAAAAATTAAAATTAATGGGCCGTGTTCTATCTAATTTTAAATTTATAGAGGATCAAAAATTAGTATATTACTATATTAGTGAAGCAGAATTAGAGGAACTAAAAACTAGTAAGGGTGACACTAGCGGTTTGGTTGAACTTTTATTATCTTATGAAGATGCAAGTGTCTCCCTTTTTCTTAAGGAAGATAAAGGATATATAAAAGGAAGTTTTAGATCTAAATACGATGTAGATGTAAATGCTTTAGCAGGTCTTTTTGGTGGAGGCGGTCATATTAAAGCTGCAGGATTTAAAACTAATAAACCTTCCCATGAAATATTAGATATAATAATTAAAAATATGAGTTTAGGAGGTAGATAATGAAGAAGAAATTATTAATACTTACTCTATTAATACTAGCACTAAGTGCGTGTTCAAATGACAATACATCTAGTGTTAGAAAAGATAATAAGATTCAAAGTATGAGAGATTATGATTCTATTCAAGGGGTAATTTCTCCTAAAAGAAAAGTTGTTATAGCTGAATTTAAAAATCAAACTAGATTCGGTAGTAGAAGTTTAGGTGGTACTTTAACTGATATTATCACTACAGAATTAGTAAAGAGTAATCGATTTATTGTTTTAGAAAGAGAAGATCTCAGTAAAGTAATGCAAGAGATAAATTTTTCTAATACTTTGGGACAAGGGCAACTAGCATCTGATAAAAAATTTCAAGATGCGGACTATGTTATAACAGGTGCTATTACAAAATATTCTGTAAATACAACTGGTAATAAAGGTATTATCTCTAGTAGTAAAACCCAAAGAGCAGAGATCTCTTTTGATATGAAGATGATCAATGTAAGAACTGGAGAAGTAGTTCTCTCTGATCAAGGAGAAGGTGTTTCAGATGTTGAATATGGTACCACTCTAGGAATTGGAAATACCGGTGGATATGATGAAGGTCTAGAACAAGAAGCATTTAGAGCTGCTGCTATAGATGTTATGGATAATATTATTGAAACAGTAAATAAAACACCTTGGACAGCAAATATAGCTAAGGTATCTGGAGATAAACTTTATATCAATGCAGGTCAAAAAAGTAATCTGAATATAGATACAAAATTAAGTGTCTACAAACAAGGAGAAAAAATCGAATTCAATGGTAAATTTTTAGGATTTGAAGAAAACAAAATAGGAGAAGCGAAAGTAATTAATTATCTTGGTGAAGATGCTGCTATCTTAGAATATAAAGGAGATTCCTTTACTCTTCCTGGCATAGTTAAGTTGATGAAATAATATGAGAAAGTATAAGTTATTTTTATTATTTTTTCTCTTAATATTTATAGGTTGTACATCTACAAAAAATTATGTGCTAAAAGCTACTCCTTCTATCCCACCAGCTAAATTAGCAATCTTACCTATCAATAATAATACAAATGATATAGCTGGTGGATCAATCTTTAGAAAATTAATCTTTAAAGATTTTCAACAAAAAAATTCTGGATATGAAATTCAAGATCTAGAAGAAACTGACAAACTTCTCAATGAAGCTGGGATAACAGATGGGGGGCAATTGCAATTTTTTAGACCCATTGAATTATCTGAAATTTTAGGAGTAGATGGTCTTCTCTATATAGATTTAGATGAATTAAAGTTTTTAACCTATCCTTATTATCATACTAGGTCTGTTAAAGGAACTTTTTTTCTATATAATTTTGAAAAACTCATATGGGTAAAGCCTATTAGAGTTACTACAAAATATTTTGGTATTAAATCAATGTTTAATACTGTAAGTGGAGCAATAAGTGGAGATTCTGATAGATTAAATGACGGATTAACTCAAGCAGGAGTGGATATAGCAATTCACCAAGGAATCAAATATGCTACTATTGCAGGATTTAAACATGAACTAATCCCAGAAATGACCTTAGTAAGTAAAAAATTATTTGATAACATTCCAAGGGGAAGTCAAGCTAATCTTTCTTATGTAAAAAAAAGTGAAGACGAGATAAAATATCTCCGAGATAAAATAAGTAATAAAGAATCTATAGTCACCGATGAGATGTATGTAGAAAAAAAGGAAAAAATCGATGTATTAGAGGAAATTATTCCAATATTAAACTAAAGAGGAAGTGACCATATGAGCGATATCATCTTTATAAAACCTAAAAGTTTTGAAGATTCTAAAAAAATAGTAAATTATATTGTAGAAGATAAAATTTTACATATAAACTTAACTTCATCAGACAAAAAAATATTTCAAAGAGTGTTAGATTTTATAAGTGGAGCTATCTATCTAAAAGAAGCAAAATTATTAAATCCAGCAGAAAATATCTACCTCTCTATACCAAAAGAAGTTTCTTTTTCTTTGAATGAAGAGGATGAGGAAAATGAAGATAAAGTAGACCTAGTTGATCTAAGATATGATGAAGAAGAGGAGATCAAACCTATTTTTTAAAAAAATAACTATAAATTTAAAGACCTGTTATCATTGCAGGTCTTTAATATCTATATACCTTTAAATTATTTCAAA
>DDQV01000099.1:0-4752 GCA_002342785.1 Fusobacteriaceae bacterium UBA2433
AAGAAAAAAGATAAAACCTAGTCACGAATTACACAAATTACACAGAAAAAGAGAAAAAAACTTAGCCACCAATGGACACTAATCTCCACAAATAGGAAAAATTATAAAGAAGAAACAAAAATTAAAGGAATTAGTCACAGATTACACAGAAAAAGAGAAAAGCATCTGTGTTATAGCAGTAAGAGCTTTTGATTGGTGATGATCGGTGGCAAAAAGAAGTTTTAGATTTTAGGTTTTAAAATCTGAGAAGATCTGAGAAATCTGCGACAAAAAAATAAAAAGGCTTAGTCACGAATTACACAAATTTACACGAAAAAAATCTTTTTTAAAATAATAAAATTAATCTGAATTACAGTAATTTTGTCATAAAATAAGGCCACTGAGTACCCTCTTAAGGCTATTTCTGATACCATTAAGGCTACTTTTGAGCCTTTTTGATTTTTTGCCTTTCAATCCCAGTAATACCAATGGTTAGAAGGCTTTATTCTAGGGGGTAGACATCCTCTAAATGTATAAATACAAGGGGAACTTGTTAGAAGGGCCTTAGAAGGCAAATAAGAGAGGGAAATTAAGAAAAAAATAAATTAAAAACCATCTTTAGTTGTTTGTAAAATTTCAACTAAGATGGTTTTTAATTTATATTAAAGATATATTTTTTTCTGTTTCATAGTCAAAGATATGACACTTTTCCATATCGAACCAAAAGTTATAATTTTTTCCATTTCTTGTTTCTTTAATATTTTCAGAAATTAATCTAGCAGAATATTGTATTTCATCTATTATGAAATGAACAAACTCCTCATTTCCCATTTGTTCTATGATGGAGATCTTTCTAGTTATATATTCTTCCTTTTCAGGATTAGTTTCATGGGATCCAATATGCTCTGGTCTAATTCCAAACCACACCTTCTTCCCTACATATTCCCTTACTTTCTCTGCCTTTTTTTCTGGGAGGTGTAAGATAGTATCTCCTATCTTTACAGATATTTTTTCTTTATCCATAAATAATTCAGATGGAACAATATTCATAGAGGGAGACCCAATAAATCCAGCAACAAATTTATTTTGTGGTCTATTATATAAGTTGATAGGGGTATCTACCTGTTTGATGACACCATATTCTAGTACACAAATCCTATCTCCCATGGTCATAGCTTCTACTTGATCATGGGTAACATAGATCATGGTAGCAGGTTGACCGGCATCTTTTAATTCTTGATGTAATTGAGTGATCCTAACTCTCATAGAAACTCTTAATTTTGCGTCTAAATTTGATAAGGGTTCGTCAAATAGAAAAACTTCAGGTTTTCTGACAATAGCTCTTCCTACTGCTACCCTCTGTCTTTGACCACCCGACATCTCTTTAGGTTTTCTGTCTAATAGATCAGTTATCTCTAATTTTTTAGCAGCATCCCTTACCCTTTCATCTATCTCAGCTTTGGGTAATTTTTGTAATTTTAGACCAAATGCCATATTTTCATAACAAGTCATATGGGGATAGAGTGCATAGTTTTGAAATACCATAGCAATCCCTCTATCCTTAGGAGGAAGATTATTTACAACTTTATCTCCAATGATTATCTCTCCACCAGTGATCTCTTCTAATCCAGCAATCATCCTAAGAGTCGTTGACTTTGCACAACCAGATGGACCAACAAATACCATAAATTCTCCATCTTTTATATTTAAATCTATCCCATGAACTGCTTTAAATTTATTTGGATATATTTTTTCTACTTTTTTTAATCTTACTAATGCCATCTTTATCTCCTTCTAATTCAAAAATCATTAATTTTATTTTGTATTTATCTTTAAAAAATTTACATAATATAATTATACTACATTTGTATATTTAGGAAATAACTATATTTTAAAATAAAATATATTAAGTTTTATTATTATTTTCGAGAAAAAAATTTTACTTTTTATGTCAATTATGATATCCTATAAATAGTAACAGAGGGTTAAAGAAGAGCTTCATTGGTTAAAAAATCTTTAAATTGGTTTTAAGGTTAAATGGATTTTCAAGAAAAACTTATCTGTATAAAATTTTACGGAGGTAACACATATGTTAAACGGAACAGTTAAATGGTTTAATGACGATAAAGGATTTGGATTTATTTCAGCAGAAGATGGGAACGATTATTTCGCTCATTTCTCACAGATCAATAAAGAAGGATTTAAAACTTTACAAGAGGGAGCAGAAGTAACTTTTGAAATTATTCAAGGTGACAAAGGTCCTCAAGCTTCAAATATCGAAACTGTATAATTAAATAAAATTTTAAGTGGTAGAATTTTCTACCACTTTTTTTATAGAATTATTTATTTTTTAAAAAATGAGTTTCAGAATAAAGTAGTTTTTCCCTTCCTTTATCTGGTTCATAGGAGATTACAATATATACCTCTGTTACATCTGGGGCTTCATTTGAAGTAAGGACTAATATTTTTTCAACAATTTTAGGGATATCTAATCTAGGTTCCTTAACTCCCTCAATTTCAATTTCAAAATTCATTTGATTTCTATAGATATCAACATCATAGTCAATTTCAAATTCTTTATCATCTATAATATTTTGTGATTGGAATTTTTTCTCAATTCTTTTCTCCATAATTCCAAAAGGATGATCTTCATAATCTGCCAAAGTCAAAGTTCCAAATAATAAAAAACATACTATAATCTTATTCATAATTAACCACTCCTATTTTCTTTTTTTAAGTCAATATAAAATAACTAAAACCTCTATAATATTATACCATATTTATATAGAAGTTTAATGACAGTTATTAACCCTTCTAAATATATTTTCATAAATTAAAAATAAAGGAATTTTAGAAATAATAAGGAATATACTATTATCTATTTTATTTAAAAAATAAATTATTAAAGGCGGTGTAATTATGTATTTAAAAGAATTAGAAAATTTAATGTCACCAAAAGATTTTAGTGAGTATCAAAGGTTGTATTCTACAAAGGAAGATGTTTACTCTCCACAATGGTATAAGGTTCAAAATATGATGCAGGAGATATTAGCAAAATATGGTTTAGATATACCTGATGATCCCTATGGATTAGAAAAAGAATATATTGATGAGGACGAAATTTAATTTTATTTTGTACAGTTTTTCCTTAAGAATAAATTAGAATAATCCTTTACTTTTTGTAACGGATATGATACTATATTATTAGTAACAGAGAGTCAGAAAAGAGTTTCATTAGTTAAGAAATCATTGAATTGTATTTAAAGTTAGATGAATTTTCAAGAAAACTTATCTGTATTAAAATTTTACGGAGGTAACATATATGTTAAAGGGAACAGTTAAATGGTTTAATGATGATAAAGGATTTGGATTTATAGTAGCAGAAGACGGGAACGATTATTTCGCACATTTTTCACAGATCAAAAAAGAAGGATTTAAAACTTTACAAGAGGGAGCGGAAGTAACTTTCGAGATCACTCAAGGAGATAAAGGTCCTTGTGCTTCAAACATAGAAACTGTATAATTATGTAAAATTTTGAGTATTTAAAGTGGTAGAAATTTCTGCCACTTTTTTATTTGCTATTTTTAAGCTAAATAAGGCTATTTCTAACCCCCTTAAGGCTATTTCTGATACCACTAAGGCTACTTTTGAGCATTTTACTTTTTTCACCTTTCAACCCCAGCACTATCAATGGTTTGAAGGCTTTATTCTAGGGGGTAGATATTCTTTAAATGTATAAATACAAGGGGAACTTTTTAGGAGGGCCTTAGAGGTCAAATAAGAGAGAAATTTATTTATAAGTTGACATTTATTATAAATAACGTATAATATTTTTATACAACATTAATGTTGTATAAAAGAATTGGTATGGACTATAAAATAAAGATATTTAGATGATGTTAATGTATGAAATTGAGCTTAGTAGTAAATCTGAAAAAGCGCTTGAAAAATTAGAAAAAGAAGTTAAAATATTAGCTGTTATTTATGACAAAATAGATTTGCTTGAAAGTGGTTATTTTGATTTACTTGATATTAAACAATTAAATAGAAGTAAAAAGTCTCCAAAAATATTTGAGGTTAGAATACAATCCCCAAAGTCATATAGGATTTTTTATTGTAAATATAAAGAAAAAGATAATAAGAAAATAGATTTATTAGATATTATAGAAAAAAAAACAAATAAATTTCAAGAAAAATATTTTAAAACGTTAGATAAAGTAGCTAAAGATATGAAAAATTTATGTTTAATTTTATTTGTAAAGATTGGAAGATAAAAATACAAAGAAGATAAAAATAATATCTAAAAAATAATAGAGATTTACACTTAATTTTATCTATAAAGGTGGTGGAAATAATGAAAAATTGGAAAGAATTAAAAAAAGAAAGATTAGAGAATAATGAAGAATTAAAAAAAGAATATGAATTGGTAAAGGTAAGAACTCTGATTATAAAAGAATTATATAATTATAGAAAACAAAACTCATTAACGCAAAAGGATTTTGCCGAAAGAATTGGTGTTAAACAACAAGCTATTTCTAGATTTGAAAAAGGTGAAATTGATCCTAGGTTTAGTTTTATAGCTAAGATAATTCAAGAAATGTCTAAACAAATAAAAATAGACAATATATATGAAAAAACAAATAAAAACATTAAATTTACGAAAAAAAAATCAAGGAATTTAGAAGACTTAAATATTAATATGTATGAGTTAGATAAAAAATATTTAGCTATATAGGAGTAGGAGTATGAAAAAATCAGAATTTTTAAAATAC
>DDQV01000099.1:4774-7075 GCA_002342785.1 Fusobacteriaceae bacterium UBA2433
TATAAAATAATAAAAATGAGTTTAGATTATGACAATAAAAATGATAGTGAAAGTGATGGGTTGAATATTTTTTATAAAGTAAAAGAAGAAGATAAAGATTTTAATAAAGTTACTGTTTATCAAGGGATTCTAATATCACCAAGTAAAGACTTTCCATATAAATTAGAAGTAGTAATTAAAGGAAAATTTGAATTTTCAAAAGTTATTTCTTTTGAGGATAAAAAAAATATGATATTGACGAACATTCCAGCAATTCAATACCCATATCTTAGAGCTTTAATTAGTCTTATATCATCACAAACAGATTATGAAAAGATATTACTTCCAACAATGAATTTTTCAGAATTTTTAAAGAAAATGAAATGGGAAGATATTTTGATTAAATTAAAAATATAATAAATTTAATTTAAAAATTTCTATAGTAAATAATTAGAGAAGAAGAGTCCATGAATTAATTTCCGAAAAGAAATGATTTGTGGATTTTTTTAATATACTTCTTTGACTTCTTTTTTTTAGAGGGGTATAATCAATATTGAAATGAATAAATAATCGGAGGTATAAGATGGCTAAGGTAAATACAAAAGAAAACTTTCAAGATATATTATGGAAGGGTTGCGATAAATTAAGAAATAATATGGATCCAGCAGAGTACAAGTATGTGGTACTAGGGCTGGTTTTTTTAAAATATATAAGTGATAAGTTTGAATTAAAATATAAAGAGTTGTCAGAGGAAGAACTAAAAGATAATTTAGAAAAAGGTGAACTCAGTGAAGATAGAGATGAATACACATCTGAAAATATATTTTGGGTGCCTCAATCAGCTAGATGGGCTGAAATTGTAAAAGCTGCAAAAAAAGCTGAGATAGGTGTGACGATTGATGACGCAATGTTTATGATAGAAAAAGAAAATATACAATTAAAAAATGTACTCTATAAAGTTTTTGCTAATCCTAATTTAGATAAAGGAAAATTAGGGGAACTAATCGACATAATAGGAAATATAAATCTACATAGCAAAGATAATAAAAATGAAGATGTATTGGGACAGGTATATGAATTTTTCTTAGGAAAATTTGCTAACTCTGAAGGAAAAAATGGAGGACAATTCTATACTCCTGAATCAATAGTAAAAACTATAGTATCTTGTCTTGAGCCTACAAAGGGAAGGGTCTACGATCCTGCTTGTGGATCTGGCGGAATGTTTGTACAATCTGAAAAATTTGTAGAAAATCATTGTGGAAACTTAGGAGATATTTCTATATTTGGGCAAGAAAGTAATGGAACTACATGGAAATTATGTAAGATGAACTTAGCTATTAGAGGAATAGAAGTAGATCTAGGAAAGGAACCTGCTGATACTTTTACAAATAATCAACATTCTACAAAAAAAATGGATTATATAATGGCAAATCCACCATTTAATATAAAAGATTATTGGCATGAAAGTTTAGATGGAGATGTAAGATGGAAATATGGTACTCCTCCAGAAGGAAATGCAAATTATGCTTGGATGCAACATATGGTACATCAATTAAAACCTACAGGAATAGCTGGGATAGTATTAGCTAATGGATCATTATCTTCTAATACATCTAATGAAGGAAAGATAAGACAAGCAATGTTAGAAGATGATATTGTAGACTGTATCATTGCACTTCCAGATAAATTATTTTTAACAACAGGAATCCCTGCTTGTATTTGGATATTAAATAGAGATAAGAGTAACTCTAAACATAGAAAAAGAACAAAAGAAACTTTATTTATAGATGCAAGATCTATGGGAACTATGATAGATAGAAAACTCAGAGAGTTTAAAGAAGAAGATATAAAAAAAATAGCAGGTACATATCATGCTTGGAGAAATATAGATGGAGAGTATAAAGATGAAAAAGGATATTCAAAATCTGCAAGTTTAGAAGAAATAAAAAAACATGACTATATCTTAACACCAGGAAGATATGTAGGAATAGAAGAAGATCTAGGAGATGGAATTCCATTCGAAGAAAAGATGGAAGGTCTGACTAAAACATTATCTGAACAATTTAAAAAATCAACAGAGTTAGAGGAAGAAATTAGAAAGAATCTAGCTAGCATAGGGTTTGAGGTGGAGTAGATGAGAATATTAGAAGAAATAATATTTGATTTAGAGAGGCAAAAAAGAAATTAAAGTACTGGCAAAGTACTGGAAAAGCACTTGAAGTGGCGGAAAAAATAAAAAGTGGCGGCAAAGTACTGGCAAAGTGGCGGAAAAGCGGCGGAAACTGCCACAAAAATAAGAAAAAACGGCGGTAGATTATTTAG
>DDQV01000100.1 GCA_002342785.1 Fusobacteriaceae bacterium UBA2433
GGCAAGAAGATGCCTGGAATGCCAAAGATGGGTAAGGGATTCAAGTTACCCTTTTAAGTAGATAAATTATAATAAATTATTAAATAAATTAAAATGAAAAAAAGGAGAATTAATTATGTTAAAAATTAGATTAACTAGATTAGGAAGCAAGAAGAGACCTGTTTACAGAGTAGTAGCAATGGAAGCATTACAAAAAAGAGATGGAAAAGCAATAGCTTTTTTAGGTAACTACTATCCTTTAGAAGATTCTAAAGTAGTATTAAAAGAGGAAGAGATCTTAAAATTATTAGGAAATGGAGCTCAACCTACAAGAACTGTTAAATCTTTATTAACTAAAGCTGGAATCTGGGCTAAGTTTGAAGAATCAAAGAAAAACTAATTTTATTTATATAAAATTGTAAGGGAACCCTTAGGGGTTCTTTTTTTTTGGAAAAAATTATTATTGGTTAAAAAAAAATAGATAGTATGTTAAAATGAATAGGGATCTTTTCCTCAGTAAACACATTATTGATAAAAAATGTATATATATATTTTAAGGAATATTTATCTATTATTTTATAAGAAAGGGAGAGAAATGCCAAAGATTAATATAGTTTTTAGAAAAAATTTTGATAGTTATCTATCAGAATCTTTTAGGGTGCTAAGAAGTAATATATTTTTTTTAGAAAAAAAAAGGAATAAAATGATTGTATTTACTAGTACGATTCCCGATGAGGGGAAGACTACAGTATCTAAAAATTATGCTATGTCTGTTGCATTAGCAGGAAAAAAAGTTATTGTAGTAAATTGTGATTTGAGAAGAAACAAAATTTGTAATAACTTTGGATTAAAAGTATCTTGTGGGATAGAGTGTGTTCTCTTAGATAAAAAAACTTTGGATCAAGTAATTATTAAAGATGTTGAAAAAAATTTAGATTTTTTACCATCTAAACATCTTAATAGAGATATAACAGAACTTTTTATGTTAGAAAAAATAAAAGAACTTTTAGATGAATTAAGAAAAAAATATGATCTAATAGTATTAGATACTCCACCACTTACAATAGCTACCGATGCAGCAATACTTTCAGAATATGCAGATGGAGTTATCTATGTGTGTGGGTATAATATGGTAACAAAGGAACAGATCCTTCGAGGGAAAAAATTATTAACTCGCGCAAAAGCTAATATATATGGTGTTGTAATTAATAAGATAGATGAAAAAGCATATAACAGTAACTATGGATATGAGAAATATCATAATTACAGCAACTATATAAATAATTAAAAAAAATAATTAAAATCTTTAATATTAAAGATAAAATTTAGGAGGGAAAAAAGTGAAAAGAAGAAAAAAAGAGGAAGATTTTTTTGAGGAAATAGATGGGGATGAAGATGAAATAGAACTTATGGATCTTGTTTTTATCCTTATTAGAAGATGGAAGTTAATTGTGATGGTAGCAATACCTGTAATTGTCCTGGGACTGGCTTTTGCCATGACTAGACCAAGTGTATATTCTGCCGAAGCTACCCTTATGGTCTCGAGTGGACAGATCTATTCAATAAATAATCTTGATAACGCCGAGATATCTAAAAATCAAAAATTAGTATCTTCATATACAGAGATAGCTAGAAGTAAGAGTATCATGAGAAGTGTAATAAGAAAACTAGATCTAGATGAAGAACCTGAAGAAGTAGCAAAATTAGTAAAGGTAACTCCTGTAGAAGATACAGAGTTTATTAAGATAAGCTATAAAGATAAAAATTCTCAGAGAGCTGCTCTTTTAACAAATGAAGTAGCAGAGGAATTTATATCAAAAATAAAAAAAGTAATGAGTTTTGAAAACTTAAAGATTGTAGAAAAAGCAGAAGTTCCAGAAAAACCTCTACCTAAAAAAAGAGCACTTATCTTAGCTATATCTATAGTTTTAGGTGGAATGCTAGGAGTATTCATAGCCTTTATGATGGAATTTTTACACAGTAAATTAAGAAAACCTGAAGATATTGAAAAAATAATGGGGTGTTCAGTATTAGCTAATATACCAGACTTTAATATTGAAAAAATAGGAGAAAAATAATGGCAAATAAAAAAAATATAGAACATAAGCATGTAGCGCATAAAAGAAAGATGTTTTTTAATAAGGAGCAGGATAGTCATCTAGCAGAATCTTTGAGAATTTTGAGAACTAACCTACATTTTATGGAGGAGAAAAAAAATAGAATAGTAATTTTTACAAGTACAATACCAAAGGAAGGGAAGAGTACTGTCTCTGCTAACTATGCCATGTCTGTAGCTATGAGTGGGGAAAAAGTACTCATAGTAGACTGTGATATTAGAAGACCTAGAGCTCATAGTAGTTTTGGAATAGAAGTAAATAAAGGATTGGGAGAAATTCTTTTAGAAAAAGAAAGTTTAGAAGATGTAATCTTAAAAGATATAGAACCAAACCTAGATATATTACCATCGACCCATCTAAATCATAATGTAACAGAGTTATTTTTAGGAAATAGGATGAAAAATCTACTTTTAGAGTTAAGAAAGAGATATGATCTTATAGTTTTAGATACACCTCCCCTTGTTATATCAACAGATGCAGTTATCTTATCAGAATATTCAGATGGAGTGGTATATGTTTGTGGATATGATATGGTTTCTAAGAAACAACTTATTCAATCAAGAAAGATATTAGACCGTGCAAAAGCAAATATCTATGGAGTAGTTGTAAATAAGATAGACAAAGATGGTTATAGCTATGGAAACTATGGATACTATAACTATAACTATAAATATTATGATGAGTATTCCAAAGGTGAAAAGTAATGATAGATATTCATTGTCATGTTCTTCCTGGTGTAGATGATGGTTCTAGAAATCTAGAAGAATCTATAGAGCTGATTATATCTGCTCAAAAATTAGGATATAAAAAATTATGTTGTACATCTCACTATAAGACAGAGATGTATCAAAATAAAAATTATGACAAAGTTTTAAACGATCTAAGAAAAGAATTAAAAAAAAGAGAGATAGAAATAGAACTTTTAGAGGGGAATGAACTCTACTTAGATATAGATGGACTAAGTGGATTAAAGGCAAAAAAAGTAAATACTTTAAATAAGGGAAGCTATCTTTTGGTAGAAGCCATGCCAGGGATGACATATATGGCTCTAAAAAAATATTTAGAAAAGATATTTCAAATGAAATATAAGATTGTCTTAGCTCATGTAGAAAGATATTCCTTTATAAATAAAAAAAGTTTGCATGAACTAAAAAAAATGAAAGTTGTTATCCAAGTAAATTTAAAATCATTGAGACACAAAAAAAATATATATGAGTGGATAGATCTAGGTCTTATAGATATATTATCTAGCGATGCCCACGATAGAAAATATAGAAACTATGAATTAGAAGATGTAATAACTGATATAGAAAATAAGTTTGGGATAGAAACTAGAAAAAAACTTTTAGAGGAAAATCCAAAAAAAATAATAAATAGTGAAGATATAGAATATATAGAAGATATAAAGGGGGAGATAGATGAAAAAAAAGTTTCTGATACTAGCACTGATAACAATAACTTCATTAAACGCTTTTTCAAAAAACTTAAACTTAGATGAAGCTCTAAAGATTGCAGAAGATGAAAATCCTTCCATAAGAAGGGAAAGAATTACTTTAGATATAGCTAAGCTAGAGGAAAAGAAAAAAAAGAAAGCTTTCCTACCAAAGGTATCTCTCAGTATGGATGTAGATGATAATTCTTATGATAACAATTTGAATCCCTTTGATCAAAGTGTAGGAGTAAATGCTGAAATCTATATGCCTATCTTTACAGGAGGAAAACTTACTAGTCAATATAAAAAGTCAAAATTAGAATCTGAAAAAACAACTCTTACAAATATCCTATTAAAATACGATATAAGGGAAGATGTTATAGAAAAATATTTTGAAATATTAAACTTAAAAAAACAATCTGAGATCTTAGGTGGGGTAAACAACACACTTAATAAACAAAAAGAAAGACTTGAAAAACTATATAACAACAATAAATTGGTAAAAAAATCAGATGTACTTAGGGTAAAGAGTGACATACTAGGTAATGAAGTTACCCTCTTAGGTTTAAAACAACAAATAGAGATAAAGATATATGAACTACAAATATTACTTGGATTATCTATGGATGAACCTTTAGATATATCTGAATTTGATTATACAACTTTAGATCTAAGTAAGTTTATGTTAGATAATGATATCTCAAAAGCACTAAGTCAAGGAAGTGACGTAAAGAAATCTGTGATAGATGTGAAAAAAAGTGAACTAGATGTAGATATAGCTAGATCTGCATACTACCCAACAGTTGGAGTAGGGTTTGAAAAAGATTTTGAAAATGAAAGTGATGGAGACGATTCATATAGAATAGGTGTTGGATTTACTTGGAATATATTTAACTGGGGAGCAGATATGGATAGTGTAGCTCAGACTCAGTATAAGGTAGATCAAGCAAATATAGATCTAAATGATAAAAAAAATAATATAACTCTAGAACTTAGAGAAAAATATAGTAATATGATGACTCTATCTAAACAGTTAGAGGCGCAGGATCTAAAGGTTGAGATCGCCCGAGAAAATGCAGATATAGATACCCTTCGATATAATAATTCCCTTATGAGTTCATTTGAATATTTAGATAGTATAGATAAACAAAGAGCCGCAGAAGAAGATTATTATACCCTTCAAAGAGAATTTATGTTAGCAGTAGATAGATATGAAAATGCATGGAGATAGAAAAGAAAGAAAAAGAAGAAAAGAAAAATTCAACACAAAGAAAAGAGAGCACAAAGACACACAAAGGAAAGACTAAAGACTTAGTTACATATTACACAGAAAAAGAAAAAACTTAGCCACCAATGAGCACCAATCTTCACAAATAGAAAAAAAGACTTCTGTGTTATAGCAGTATGATCTTTTAGATCAGTGTAAATTAGTGTAGATCGGTGGCAAAAAAAGGTTTAGATTTGTGTAAAAGTTTTAAAAGATAATAAAAAAAGATATGTTTTTAGGGAGATGAGTATGAAAAAAATAATTATAATTTTAGCAGTTCTAGGGATAATAGGTTTAGGAGCTGCTGTTTTTTTAAAGGGAAAAAATACTGAAGAGATAAGTACAGTAAGACTTACAAAGATAAGTAATGAAAATATCTCTGAAAATTTAAAATTTGAAGGGATAGTAAATGCAAAAAAAACTTATGGTCTCTATAAGAAAGTATCTATGATGATAGAAGATGTAAAGATCAAACCAGGGACAATGGTAAAAAAAGGCGAAGAATTAATTGCATTTAAAGGTGTAAGTGATAGTGGATATGAAAATACTGGTGTTTCAGATATTTTTATTAAGTTAGAGGAAAAAAAATTAGAAGTTGAAGTTTTACAAAAGCAATTAATAGAATTAGAGAGAAAGGAAAAAGTTGTAAAGTTTCAACTTGATAATGCAAATGATACTGCTAAGATTATGAAGGAACTTTTAGAACAAGATGGAGTATCATCTTTAGAAGCTAATCAATATATTACAGCTGCTGCATTAAAAGATCTAGAATATCATAATGTGATTCAAGATATATTCCTCGCTAAACAAAAACTTAAAATTAAATCAAATGGATTAGATGAAGAGATAAAGGAGATGAGTCAAAATCTAGCAGCTCCAGAAAATGGAATAATAACTGAAGTTTTTGCTGAAAATGGAATGATTACAGTTCCTGGAAAACCATTACTTAATTTTGCATCTTTAGATGAAGGATTAGAAGTAAAGGTACTTATTCCTATCTATCAATCTCAAGGGGTAACTCTAGGAGCTGGTGTAGATATTATCTCGAAAGGTTCTTTAGAGGAAAAACAATATAAGGGGAAAGTAACTTCAATCTCTAGTGTAGCTATAGCAGAAAAAACTGGAAAGAATGAGGAAAGATATCTTACAGCTACTGTAGCACTAGATAACTCTAGAGGTTTGATGCCAGGAGCTAATGTAGAAGTAGAGATCTCAGGAAAAGCCCTAAAAGGAATAAATGTAGTAGATGCATTTTCTGTTGTAGAAGAAAATGGAAAAAACTATGTCTATATAGTAGAAAATAGTAGAGCAAGAAAAGTAGAGATAAAGACAGGTATAAAAACATTATCAAAATATGAGGTACTTAATCTGCCAAAGGGAATGGAAGTAGTAGTAAATCCATTTAAAGTAAGAGATGGGGAAAAAGTAATAGTAGAAAAAAATAATTAAAAAAACTTAGCCACCAATAGCCACCAATCTCCACGAATAAGAAAAAGACTTCTGTGTTCTAGTAGTATAATCTTTTAAATTCGAGTAATTCGTGACAAAAAAAGGTTTAAAGGTTTTGAATTTATGAAAAAGAAAAAAACTTAGTCACGAATGGCACGAATTGACACGAAGAAAAAGAAAAAACTTAGCCACCAATAGCCACCAATCTCCACGAATGGGAAAAAAGCTTCTGTGCTCTGGCAGTATAATCTTTTAAATTCGAGTAATTTGTGACAAAAAAGGTTTAAAGGTTTTGAATTTATGAAAAAGAAAAAAACTTAGTCACGAATGGCACTAATTGACACGAAAAGGAGTAAACTTATGTTGGGTATATTATATAAAGAATTATCTTACAAAATAATAGGTTTATCAATGGAAGTACACAGGGAATTAGGTTATGGATTCTTAGAAAAAGTATATGAAAATGCTTTGATGATATTATTTGAAGAAAAAAATATAAAAGCAGAGCAACAAAAACAAATAATAATAAAATTTCATGGAAAAGAAATAGGAAATTATATTTCAGATTTATTAGTAGAAGATAAAATTATTATAGAATTAAAAGTTGTAACAAAAATAAAAGATATTCATAGAGCGCAAGTAGCAAATTATTTAAAAGCAACAGGAAAAAAGCTAGGTATTATAATTAATTTTGGAAATGAGAAGTTAGAATTTGAAAGAGTTCTTATGTAATTCGTGTAAATTTGTGCAATTCGTGACAAAAAAATAAAAAACTACTGTGTTAGAGCAGTATAATGTTTTAGTATAATTTATAGAAAAGCTTTGCGCTAAAAGGAGAAAAAATTATGGTTTTTTGGATGGTATATCGTATTCTTATGGGAAATAAACTTAGAAGTGCTGTTCCTTTAATAGGGATAGTAATTGGAGTAGCCTCTATCATGGGAATTTTTGCTATATCTAGTGGTGGAGAAGCTGCGGTAAAAAAAGATCTTGCTAGTATAGCAGAAAATAGAGTCTTAATAGGTAGTGATAGGGGATATGACTTAGATGATCTAAAGTTATTAGAAAACCTTCCTGTAGTAGACTATATATTTTCTCCTGAGATGAATATGACTGTAAATTATAACGAGATAGACAAGATAAAGTTAGAGGGATATACAAGATCTGCTATAGAAGGAAAAAAATTAGAGATAGAGGGAAGTAATAATCTTAGAGGTAGGGAGGTCTTGATAGGGGATAAGACCGCCCAAAAAATATTTAAAATGACCAACCCCATAGGAAAAATATTTAAGATCGATCTAAATTCAAAAAAAAATATAGATCTTAGGGTAGTAGGAGTATATAAGGAAGATCTAGGAGATACTCTAGGACTAGGATCTATATATATGGATATAGATGAATATAGTAATCTAAAAAATAATATAGGTATAAATACAGTAGTTGTAACCTATAAAGATAGTGAAGATATAAAAGAAACTACAGATTATGTTGTTCAAATATTATCTAGAAAAAACTATAGAAATAAATATACAGTTTTAGAAGGAAACGCAAAATATCAAAAGATAGAAAAGATAAAAAATATGATAAATATATTTCTAGGAGCAGTAGGAGCAGTAGCTCTTCTTATGGGCGGATTAGGAATAAGTAATCTATTACTAAATTCTGTAAGGGAGATGACACCTAGTATAGGAATATTACGTACTATGGGGATGAGTGAGAAAAATATATTAAAAATATTTTTATTAGAATCTACTGTACTTTCTACTATAGGAGGAAGTTTAGGGATTATTTTTGGTTGCATAGGAGCATATATAGTGGGGAAAATAATAGGAATTCCGTCTATTTTTTATTTGAAACAAATATTTATGATATTTTTTACTTCACTTAGTATGGGAATAATTTTTGGAAGTTTACCAGCTTATAAAGCGGCTAAATTAAATCCAATCGATGCTATGAAGATCTAGAAAAAGTAAGATTTTTGTGGTTATTTTTTTAAAAAAAACTTTTTTTCTTAAAAATAAGTTAAAAAAATGCTCTTTATGTGATAAAATATTAGAAAATATAAACCTACAAAAGTATAAGTGAATCCAAAATGTTATTTTAGATTAAACCAAAAAAGTTTTAAAAAAACTTTTTTAATTTTTTTTTGTTAAATTAATCAAAAAAAATGGTTTTATAAATTTATAAAAAATAGATTAGGAGGAAGAAGATGATGTTACAAAATGCTGTAAGACGAAACATAATAAAAGTATTATTAGATACTCTACTACTCAGCTCAGCTTTCATATTTTCTTTTATGATAAGGTTTGAAGGAGAATGGCAAAAATATTTTAGGATAAGATATGTTGCACATTTTTTAATTATTTATATTGTTTTAAACTTTGTTTTAGAAATAAATAAAAAAAGTTGGAGATATACAGATTCACTAGATGTATTTAATATTATTTGTGTAGTTGTTCTATCAAATATGATCCATGCTTTAGGAGTTGTATTTTTCTCACTGAGTAAGTTTCCCATAAGTATGTTTGCACTCTTTATAATATTTGAGATATCTTTTTTATTATCTGGTAGACTTGTATTTAGACTAAAGAAAACTTTAGAAAGTTTAAGAAAAAATAAGGGATGTATTGGTGAAAAAAAGAGAACTTTGATGATTGGCGCCGGGGAAGCCGGGGAAGCTTTAATTCGTGAGAGTATTAAAAATCCAAACTTTAAAATGGAGATAGTAGGACTCATAGATGATGACCCTAGAAAAAAAAATGTATCTATCCATACTAAAAAAGTTTTAGGAACTAGATATGATATATCTAGATTAACAGATGAATATAACATACATGAAGTTATAATAGCTATTCCATCTATGACTGGGAAACAAGTAAAGGAACTATATAAATTAATAGATACAGAGAAAGTAAAGATTAGGGTATTACCTAGTTATGACGAGATCTTAGAAGGAAGTTCATTCTTTAGTCAGATAAGAGATGTAAAGGTAGAGGATCTTTTAGGTAGAGATATAATAGAGGTAAACAGTAGAAATATAGCTCGTGGGATAGAAGATAAGGTTATATTTGTGACTGGAGGGGCAGGATCTATAGGATCTGAGTTATCACGGCAGATAGCTAAATATAATCCTAAAAAAATAGTAAATATAGATGTAAATGAAAATGCAATATATTTTTTAGAATTAGAATTAAAAAGAAAATATAAAAATCTTGATATCATAAGTGAGATTGGAAATATAAGGGAATATGAAAAGATGGATTATCTATTTAAAAAATATAATCCCGATATAGTATTTCATGCAGCAGCTCATAAACATGTTCCCCTCATGGAACATAATCCAGAGGAAGCTATAAAAAACAATATATTTGGAACAAAGAATATAATAGATCTATCAGATAAATATAAGGTAGATAGATTTATCTTAGTATCAACAGATAAGGCAGTAAATCCAACTAATATAATGGGCGCAACAAAAAGAACTGCTGAGCTATTAGTAGAGGAAAAAAATATAAACAGTGAAACAAAATTCGTCGCAACAAGATTTGGAAATGTATTAGGAAGTAATGGAAGTGTAATTCCATTATTTAAAAAACTCATAGAGGAAGGAAGAAATATAACTTTAACTCATCCAGAGATCACAAGATATTTTATGACCATACCAGAAGCAGCTAGTCTAGTAATTGAAGCTGGAACAATGGCAAATGGAGGAGAGGTATTTATCTTGGATATGGGGAAACCTGTTAAGATAATGGACCTAGCTAAAAACCTTATAAAATTATCTGGTCTAACTCTTGGAGAAGATATAAGTATAGATATAACAGGTTTAAGACCTGGGGAAAAACTTTATGAAGAGTTACTCTATGATGTAAACAGCGCAGAAAAGACTGAAAATAAAAAAATATTCATAGGTAGATTACACGATAATGATGAGATAAAGAATCTGATTTATTTAAAAGAGTTAGAAAAAATATTGAAAGCTCATAAATATGAATGTCTTAAAGATGTTATGAAAAAAGTAGTAATAACCTTTAAAGAACCAGAAGAAGTAAACAAGATAGTTGAAAAAAATTGTGATGATTGTGAAATCCCATCTAATAAAGAAACTGAAGTAATATTAGAAGGCAAAGGATTGATTGTTAATTAGTGAAGAATAAAAAAGAAAACAAAAAAACTTAGTCATGAATGACACGAATGAACACGAAAAAAGAAAAAGATTTAGCCACCAATAAACACCAATCTTCACGAATAAGAAAAGTTCTATATAGAGAAAAGAGAAAATAAAAAAAAGATAAGTTACAGATTACACAAATTATACAGAAAAAGATTTCTGTGCTTCAGCAGTAGGATCTTTTAATTGGTGATGATCGGTGGCAAAAAAGATTTTTAAGGTTTAAGATTTTAAATAGGAGAAAATTATGAAAAGATTATTTGATTTTACAGCTAGTCTGATAGCGATATTAGTATTTTGGCCCCTTATGTTAATAGTAGCAATTGCTATAAAATTAGAATCTAAAGGTCCAGTATTATTTAAGCAAAAAAGACTCACTAAAGGAATAAAAGAGTTCTATATATATAAGTTTAGAAGTATGAGAACTGATTTTGATAAAGATGGAAGAGGAGTACAAGTAAAAGGAAATTCTAGTGCAATTACTAAAGTTGGAAAATTTATCAGAAAAACTAAATTAGATGAACTACCTCAATTATTTAATGTACTCAAAGGAGATATGGCAATTATAGGTCCTAGGGCAGAACTACCTAGACGACTCTCTAGTTATACAGAGTGGGAAAAAAGAATATTTGTTGTGAGAAGTGGAATATCATCTACAGCTAGTATAGTATTTTCAGATGAGGAATATCTTATGGATCAAGTAAAAGATCCAGAGAAATTTTATATGGAACAGATTAGACCTTACAAGATAAAGTTAAATCATTATTATATAGAAAACAAAAGTTTTCTCTATGATATGTGGCTAATAATAGCTACAGTACTCAAAATATTAAAAAAGATAGAAAACAACCAAGTAGTAAAAGATGAAAAGTTATTAGGTGAACACAGGGAACTAGTAGAAGCTACAAAGAGATACTAAAGTAAATTTAATTAAATTGAAAAATTTAATAGGAGTTGAATATAGATGAAAAATTATACTACAGAAACTAGTGTGATAATACCGGTGTACAATGAAGAAAAATATATATTTCCATTATTAAAATCTTTAGAAGAGCAAACTTACCCAATAGAAAAATTAGAAATTTTAATAATAGACGGGAATTCTGAAGACGGTACCATAAAAGAGGTTAAAAAGTTTTTAAAAAATAGTGCTCTTAAGATAAAAATAATTTCTAATTTTCAGAAAATAATACCAGTTTCTTTGAATTTAGGAATTAAAAATTCTGTAGGAGAATTTATAGTGAGATTAGATGCACACTCTATATATAATAAAGAATATATAGAAAAAGGAATCTATTTACTTAAGGAAAAACATGAAATTGTTTCTGTCGGGGGATATTTAAAAATTTATCCAAATGGAAATGATTTTAGAAGTTATGTAGTTTCTAAAGTTTTTTCTTCACCATTTGGAACGGGACCATCTAAATTAAAAATAAATAGGTTTACTAAGTTTGAAAATTGTTATAATGATACAGCACTTTATGGTATGTATAGAAAAAAGGAATTAATTGAAGTTGGATATTTTAACGAAAAATTAATAGCAACTCAAGATATTGAAATGTACGATAGATTAAAGAAAAAATTTGATAAAAAAATTTATCTGAGTAACTCAATGAAAATAGATTATATATTTAAGCCAAAAACAGGATATGATCTTTTTAAAAGGCAATTTAGAATATCTAGTTGGATTGCCAAGAGAAATACAGGAATAAGAGTAAGGCATATAATACCGCCAATAATAGGGTTTATATCTATTTTATTGTTATTATTTAATATTAAATTGTTGGGGATAATGACATTAATATATAGTTTATTTGCTATGTTGTTTTATTTATTAGAAGCTAAAGAATTAAAAAATAAAAAATATTTTCCATATGCAATTTATTCTTTTGTTATGAATCATTTGGGATATTGTTTAGGGAGTATTTATTCCTTATATAAAAATAAAAAGGAGACAAAAAATGAACAAATTATTAGTAACTAATCAAGAAAAAATTTCATTGGTAGGAATGGGTTATGTAGGGTTACCATTAGCAGTAATATTTGCAGAAAAGGGAATAGATGTAATTGGATTTGATTTAAATAGTGAAAAAATACAAACGTATAAAAAAGGAGTAGACCCAACTCATGAGGTAGGGAAAGAAAGATTAGTTAAAATTAAAAATATAGAATATACTTCTAATCCAGAAGATTTAAAAAAGGCAAAGTTTCATATAGTAGCAGTTCCAACCCCAGTAGGGAAAGATAACGTTCCTAATTTAAAACCTGTAGAAGGTGCAACTAAATTAATTGGACAAAATTTAACTAAAGGATCATATGTTGTTTTTGAATCAACAGTATATCCAGGAGTAACAGAAGATATATGTATTCCTATTTTGGAAAAAGAATCAGGGTTAAAAGCAGGGATAGATTTTAAGGTAGGATATTCACCAGAAAGAGTGAATCCAGGAGATAAAGTAAATACAGTAGAAAAAATAATGAAAATTGTATCTGGAATGGATGAAGAAAGTTTGGATGTAATAGCAAAAGTATACGAGATGGTAATCGAACCAGGAGTTCACAGAGCAACTTCAATTAAGGTTGCAGAAGCAGCCAAAGTAATAGAAAATTCACAAAGAGATGTAAACATAGCATTTACAAATGAGTTGGCTATGATCTTTGAAAAAATGGGAATAGATACTATTGATGTATTAGAAGCAGCAGGAACAAAATGGAATTTTTTACCATTTAGACCTGGATTAGTTGGTGGACATTGTATAGGTGTAGATCCATATTACTTAACTTATAAATCTGAGCAAGAAGGATATATTTCAAAATTAATTTTAAATGGAAGACAAATTAATAATGGAATGGCTAAATTTATAGCTGAAAAAGTTATTAAGATGATGATTCAAAATGATATTAGAATTAAAGGATCAAGAATATTAATTATGGGCTTAACTTTTAAAGAAGATTGTCCAGATCTTAGAAATTCTAAAGTTATAGATGTTATTAATGAATTAAAAGAATATGGTGTAGAAGTAATAGTTACAGATGCAGTTGCAGATAAAAAAGAAGCAAAAAAAGAGTATGGGGTAGAATTAAAAGAATTAAAAGAATTAAAAAATATTAAAGATATTGATGCAGTGATATGTGCTGTAAAACATAAAGAATATCTAGAAATTAAATTAGATGAATTAAAAACTATATGTAGAAATAAAAAAACATTATTGGTAGATTTAAAGGGATGTTTTGATAAAGAAGAAGCGAAAAAAGAATATATATATTGGAGATTGTAGAAATAATTAGAATATTTATTTATAATGGAATATCAAATCCTTATTAATCTTAAGACTAACTATATGAAGTCAAGTAAAAATAGTTAATATTTTTTATAGTTGAATTTAAAAAAAATCACATCACAAAAAGAGTATATCGATTTAGATTTTTTTGATTAACTAGATATAAATTTTTCTTCTGCTTTTAACAAATGAAAAATGACTCTTAGCAATTTTTTAGCTGTATGACTCATAGCTACTAAATGGTGTTTTCCTTGAGATTTCTTTAAAGACAAGTATTCTTTAAAAACTGGAACTCTCATACTTACTGTTTTAGCTACTTGTAATAAAGCTCAACGTAATTATTTTGAGCCTCTTTTGACCATTCTAGCAATAATTGCAGTATAGTTTTCTGATTGATGAGTTGAAGGTTCTAATCCTGCCAAAGCTAATAATTTTCCAGAGTTTGAAAATTTTTTAATATTTCCGATTTCAGATAAAATAATACTTGCTAGAACATAAGATATTCCTGGAATTGTTATTAATGGTGTGTTAGTTGCCAGCACAGCTTTTTTGATTTTCTTGTTTAAAAGATCTATTTCATATTGAGTATGTTGAATTAACCTTATGGTTTAATTGTCCACTCGCTTGTATCAATAGAATTAGCTGCAAGAACTTTAATTTCTTTAGTCTTTTCTTTAGTATAATGTCCTTTAGAATTTTTAGATAAGATATTTGTTAATTTGGTCAAATAGGCTTTTGAAATATCTTCTACTGTAGGAAATTCTAATAGAAAAATGTAAGAAGATTTTTGATGTATTGACCAAACTAATCTACTTAACTTAGAGAAAGCAATATCTAATATTCTTGTTACAGATATTTTATATTTTCCATGATGACCTATTAATCTATATATGTGCCTTGTTAGTTATTTAAATTCATTTATTGGATCTATAGGCAGGAATTAGAATCATTGCTGAAAAGTATTTGAGCTATAATTTATGCATCAATTTTATCAGTTTTAGTCTTTCGAAGTGTCATAACTTTGCGATAAAGATTTATGCAAGTAGGTTAAATATTTTTAACTTTAAGCTGTTTTTATGAATAAAATTGATAATATTATGGCTATAATGTCCGGTTGATTCAAGTCTTACTTTTATATTGTTTAAATTTGGACAATATTTTAATAAAGTATTTTTAAATTTACTGAATCCAATCGAATTAATAACTGATGTTTCG
>DDQV01000101.1 GCA_002342785.1 Fusobacteriaceae bacterium UBA2433
ACACCTTATATTTATCTAATTCATTGTCTATCTGGCTATTAGAAGTTAAATTAATATCTCCATCATGTTCTGAATTTTTTAATCCCTCAGCAAAATTAATAAGTATTTTATAAGCCACATCCCTTGATTTTTCTCCTCCTATGCTTTCAATTGCATCTCCTACTTTGTCTCCTGTTTTCTTTAATAGTGGTGATGGTAAAATTAATAATATTATACCTAATAATATTTGCAATACTAACGGGTTTGTAAATATTTCTTTCATGGCATCCTCCTATAATTCTTTATATATTTCTTGATAATTTTTAGGCATGTCCTTCATAATTGGATCTGGCCAACTACAAAATAAATTCCTTTCTGAGATCCTTCTCCTAAGTAATCCTTTAGATCTCTTTTTAGCTGCTCTTGACCATAGATTAAAGATTCTACAAGCTCCTATAAAGTTCCTACTATTGACCAATTTAACTATCGAGGATCTTCTAAAACTAGAACCTCCAATGTTGTAACAAAGAGAGACCAGGGCATCATATTGATTCTGATTTATTTTTTTTATCATGATCGCTTTTTTTACTATATTTTCATAAGTTCTTAATTGTTTCTCCAGTTCTTTGTTCGCTTCTTCTAGGGGCATCATATCGCCTTCTTTGACCTTTATACCATTAATTCTAGTAAATCCCCAGCCGATAGTCCATACTCCAGCAGGACAAGTATAAGCTTTCATTTCGTAACTCTCGAAATGCTTTAAAAGTTCTATTCCTTGTTCAGAGATTTTCATTTACCCCTCCTTTTTAGCTTTTAAATATCCTTCTATTTCTGATAACTTCATCATTAATTTTTGAAAGTCCTCTCTACTTACTTTTTCCGAAAGTTTTAATTTTATTGACTCTATTTCTTTTTCTATATTATCTATACGGTCACTCTCCTTATTAGAAGTTCTCACAAATCGTTCCCAAAAAGGTTTGGTTAAGTTGATCGTTAGCAACCCGCCTATGATCCAATTAGCAGCTATAGTTGTTTCTGGTGACATAATCCCTCCAGTTATATTTAATTCCTCCTTTTTTTCACTGAAACAAATTTAGATTTGTTCTATTTCTCCACTCTTAACTTTGGTGAGCAGATCATTATAATTTTCATCAATATCAATCCATTTTTGATATTGTTTCTCTCCTTCTACCTCTCCTACTTCTACTTCTACATCTATAAAATAAGAATCTAAATAAGGAATTATAAATGTATAGTAAGCTCTCCTAATTATTATAGGGGTTTTCACACCTTCTTCATTCATAGTCTCGTCCATTTCATTCATGCTTTCATTGTATTCGTATAACTGGATGTTTCCTCCACCTTTTACAGGGAAATACAAAGGTAAGTGTCTCCTAGATAATGTGATTTTCATTTTATTTCACCATCCTTAATTTTAATGGATAAGTCGCAACCAAATCATCTGTTACAACATAACCTGCTACATTCTTTATTTTGCTTCCTGGTGTTATTGCTCCATTCACCCCTATTGTTGTATATGAAGAACCAGTAGAATCTATTACCTCGTACATATCACCTTCCATAGCGAAGTATATATCTTCATCTTTTTCAACAATCGTTACTTTTATATGAGTTTTAACTACTCCCAATTTATCCATTTTCTTTTTAGAATTAGGGATATTTTCTACAAATCCCATGTCATTAAGTTTAACTTTTCCAGCCTTAAATTTTTCTAATTCTGATTTTAAGATTTCCTCTATAAGATTTGGATCTGAATACCTCAAGAAAAATCCAATACTATCATTGCCAGCATTAGAAGTTCTTGGATAAGTTAAATTTAAAATACCGCTTGTCATTCCACGCGTTGAAAGTGAAATACCCGCTTCAGAACCATCATCGTAAACAGCTTTTTGATATATAGAAGATACTAAGAAATTTTTAAGTTTTTTTACATCATCTGTGGTATAAACCCTTTCATGAAGTGTATCTGCTGTATCACTACAAATATAACCCATATGCACTCCGGAAACACTCTCAACATAAGTTGTTCCTCCAATTATAAAACTACTATCCGCACTAGTCCAATCAACATCTAAAACACATCTACCATCAGGGATAGAATCTTTTATATAAGGGACTGCTGACGATGTTTTTGTCATGGAAACTTTAATAACGACCTTAGACCCCAAAAGAGCATTTTGTTTCATATATAATATTCCACAATTCCCAATCGGATCGGCTATACTTGTTCCAGTTATTGTATCTTTAGGTAATGCTGATTGTACTTGAGGGTTAAAAGAAGTATAAAATAAAACACCATAATCAAAATGTTCTTCACCTTCTAAAACTTCCCACGAAAGAGTATAATCCGTGTTTGGAACTGCAAGACTAGATTCGATAGTAATATATTTTGAAGTGACTGTATCGGTAGTACAGATCCAAGTAAAAATATAACCATCTTTAGTATGAGTAGAACTTCCCGAATTTGTGTTTTTTATTAAATTTTCATACCCCGCACCAATGTTTAGGTTATTTTCCGCAATAACTCCATTTAACCCTTTACCACCTAAAGAATGAGTAGCCAAATCCCCATTTCCGACCTGTTCACTAGTCTGTAATTTAGACTTCCCATCCTTAGACCATTCCTTTAATTCTCCATTCTTCACGAATAAGGCGTAATCCAAAGAAGGGTGTGGAAGTTCAAAACAATTCTGTAATTGTTTACCTTGGTTTATTATTTCTGTTTCAATAGCTGAAATATCTGTATCACCTCCTTCTCCTTCCGAGGGAAAATTTATAACTGAAACCTCTAGAGTTTCATCATCATTAGCATTTATAATCCAGGCATACAAAGCCTCTCCTAGAATAGTTTTAAATGGGTATGATTCTCCAGGTCTAACAGTGATTGTACTTGTACCAACTGATGGAATACTCGTCCCTGCCGCTAATACAATTGTATGTCTTACTGAAACATTTTGGATTTCTCCCTTTGTTTCATTTATTTTTTGCGGTTGATTTGTAAGTATATATTTCATTTATTTCCTCCCAATTCCTATTATAGATGTTAAAGTAGGGTTATTATTTTCAGCTGTTCTGATAGAAGAAACGGTAAAAGTTGTTGTATCAGTAACTGAGACTCTCAGATACCCGTCTAAACAATACCTTGAATTTCCTGCAGGATCAAAAAGTTCCATTGTCCCTCCCCAAATGCCGATATACCCTCTAAATGTCAATGCTTTAGTTCTAATTAACTTACT
>DDQV01000030.1 GCA_002342785.1 Fusobacteriaceae bacterium UBA2433
ATATTTTTCATCTTTATTTAATTCTCCTTTATTTTGGTTTATTTTTATTCCATTTCTGATAGTTCACATGTTCTCTATATGTTTTTGTAAAATGATGACTATTTGTCCCATCATAAGTCGCTACAAAAAAATAATATTCTGTATCTTCGGGATTCAAACTAGCCTCTATAGCTAAATCTCCAGGGTTTCCTATGGGAGCTGGTGGAAGTCCATAATTTTGATAAGTATTGTATGGAGACTCTATCTTTAAATCTTTATAATAAATTCTTTTTTTTTCATATCCAAATATATAATTTACCGTAGCATCTGATTCTAATCTCATACCTTTTTTTATCCTGTTATAAAATACTGAAGCAATAATTGGTTTTTCTATGTCTATCACAGCTTCTCTCTCTATGATTGAAGCTAAAATTAATTTTTTATAAAATTTTTGTTTTTCCTCTTCTGTAGTCCCATAATTTTCTATTGGAAATTTTTTTAAAAACTCACCTAATATTGTTTCTATTATCACCTTAGGATTTGATCCTAAGGAAAAATAATATGTCTCAGGAAAAAAATATCCCTCAAAATTATTGTTAGGAGTGGGATATGGAAATTTAATATCCTTTAAAATTTCTTGAAATTTTAATTCTGTGACCATTCCTTGGGATATCAAGAGGTTTTTTATCTGCTCTACTGTAAATCCTTCTGGAATAGTTACTCTAATCATTTCAGAATGGCCTTCTTTTAAGGTATTAAAAAATTCTGATATTGTATATTCGTTATCCATTTTATAATAACCTGCTTTTATCTCCCTAGAAATCCCTGACATTTTAAAATATATTTTTAAAAAAATATCTTTTTTTATGTTTACTTTATCTAATAATTTTTCAATACTTTCATCCTTTACAAATTCAATATTTTTTTTTATACTTATTTTTTCTATATGAATTTCATAATAATATTTACCTACTCCTAAAAAAAATATTATAATTATACTAAATATAAATATTTTTATCGTTTTTATTTTTCCCAACTCCCTCTTAATTTTTTAAGTATAATCTCAACGATTAATATAATTTAATTTTTTAAGTATACCTATACATTATATACTATATCCTTAAAAAATAAAACACTAAAAAAAAGGGAAGATTTAAACTCTCCCCCTTTGAAAATATTAGTTCTTAGCTTTTTCTACTAATGGTCTTCCACCTTTTCTAGTAGCATTCAATGCATGGATAATATCCTCTGCTTCAGAATACGGAACTGTCATAAATGAAAATTCATTCATAATTTTAATATCTTTAATTTTTCTTCCTGGAACTTTAGCTTCCTTATTAACTATATCTAATAATTTTTTAGCATCTAAGTTATCTTTTTTACCCATTCCTATAAATAATCTAGTTTGATTATCTAAAGTTTGTCTTCCACTTCTATTATCATTTCTGTCTCTTCTATCGTTCCTATCGTTTCTATCTCTTCTATCATTTCTGTCATTTCTATCGTTTCTATCTCTTCTATCATTTGATCCCATATTGTTTCTTATTTTTCTATAAGTTTCTTTATCAAATTCATCATCATATACATGTCTTAATAATGCTGCAATTACTTCTAAAGGATTACTTTCTGTAGTTAATTCAGTTGCCATTTCAGAATATACTGAAAAATCTTGTTCTGCAATGATCTCTCCTACACAAGCATATAAACTTTCTTTTTTAGCTATTAAAACTTCTTCTACTTCAGGAATAGTTGATTTTTTAATTTCTGCATTAGCAACTCTTTTTATTCTACTTAATTTTCCCATCTCTCTAGGAGTTACAAAAGTTATAGCTACACCTTTTTTCCCTGCTCTACCAGTTCTACCAATTCTATGTACATATGCTTCAGCTTCTTGTGGTATAGAATAATTAATTACGTGAGTAAGATCATTTACATCTATTCCTCTTGCTGCTACATCTGTAGCTACTAAAATACTTATATTTTTTGTTTTAAATTTTCTAAGAGTTCTCTCTCTTTGAGCTTGTGATATATCTCCATGGATTCCTTCAGCTTCATATCCTCTTTCAATAAGTTTGCTAACTACACCATCCACATCATTTTTAGTTCTGCAAAATACAATACCATAGAAATCTGTTTCTACATCTACTACTCTACAAAGAGCTTCAAATTTATCTCCATCTCTAACTTCAAAATAAATTTGTTCTGTAAGATTAGTTGTAAGTTCTGTAGCTTTTACTCTCATTACATCAAACTCACCCATATATTTCTTAGCTACTTTTAAAATTTCATTTGGCATAGTTGCTGAGAAGAATAACATCTTTTTATCAGTATTAGTTGCTGCTAAGATAGTTTCAATATCTTCTACAAATCCCATGTTTAACATTTCATCTGCTTCATCTAAAATAAAGAAATCTAAATTATCTATTACTAAAGTTTTTCTTCTAATATGATCTTGTATTCTTCCTGGAGTTCCAACTACTATATCTACTCCTCTTTTTAGAGCTCTAATTTGTTGATCCATAGCTTGACCACCATATACTGGAAGTACAGTTAATCTTCTTTCTCCTTTTAAAGAGTTGATCTCTTCTGCTACTTGAATAGCAAGTTCCCTTGTAGGAGCTAATACTATTGCCTTTACACCTCTTTTATTCTCATCCATTTTTTCTAAAATAGGTAATGAGAAAGCTGCAGTTTTACCAGTTCCTGTTTGTGCTTGACCTATAATATCTTTATCTCCATTAAGAAGAGCTGGTATAGTAAGTGCTTGTATTGGACTTGGTTTCTCAAATCCTTTTTTTTCTAAAGCTACTAATGTTTTGTCTGACAATCCTAATTTTTTAAATTCTAACATTTTTTCCATTTTTCACATCCTTATGTTTTATTAAGGCAGGATCAAATTTTATGCTATATATAGTGTTTTTAAAAACAATTTATTCCATACGTGGGTATCCATTCGATCTAAAATCAATACAATTTGAGTCCACCTTTATTTAAATTAACATCAAAGTATAACATATTAATTGAAATGAAGCTAATTTTTTTTAAGAACTGTTTGTTTTCGGTTTTTTATTTTTCCTAATTCCGAATTATTTTAATAAAATAATTTCAAAATTTAAAATCTATATTTACAATTAAATGTTAGTTTATTAGAACTATACAAAGTATCTTCTTTTTGTTTAGTTACCCCAATAATTTGATAATTATATTTCCCATACAATATTTCAAATTCAATATTTTTAATGGTGATACCTATACCTATACCATAGTTTAACCTCTGTCTAAAATTTCCTAAAAACTCATTGATATCTATTTCTTCTCCATCAATTAAATTAGTTCCTGTTGAAAATAGATAATAGGGAGAATACTTGTCTTCTGGATTTAATAAATATTTTATCTTGGCAGAATAGGGAGTTATTTTTGTACTAAACCCTATATTTATATAGGGTTCTTCCTTTGTTTCAAATTTTATTTTATTATAAAAATTTCTTGGAATCCTCACACTCTTTTCCATTCTAGCCAAGAGTGAATTATCTTTTTCAATTTTTATTGTCCTACCTTCTAGAGACGGTAAAAAATTTTTACTCAAACCTACTTCACAATACCCAATCATTAATAATAAAACAACGCTATATCTTATTAAAATAGTACTCGACTCCTATGGAATTTTCTAAAGATAGAAACGTTTCTCCCTCTTTGAAAATATATTCTTCTAAAAGAATATATTTTATACCTTCCTCTTTATAAATATACCTAAATTCTAAGTCATTAATTTTTTTTGTATTTATAGAATTCATTCCAAAGTTTATATCTTTTTCAAAAAAACTTTTTAACAATTCACCATCTTTTTTTTTCAATTTACAGGGGAAATTTTTTTTCTTCATCAGTATTTCTATAAATTCTTTTTTCATCAAAACACCTCAATAAATTTATTTTAGTCAATTAATATATTATATATTTAATTTTATTTCCTTTTTATTTTTTACTTTCTACTTTCTCCCATTTTTTTTAAAAATTTTTTTATCTTTTCATTTTCCCTTCTATTTACCATATGCCTTCTCATCTTCATAGTTCCTGTATAAGTTTCATCCTCTATTGTGAATCTAGGAATTAAAAGTATATCTTTTGGTTTTTCATAGGAAACTAGGTGGTCTGTTAATCTTTTTACTTCGCTTTTTAATAAGATATTCAATTCATCTTCATGTATCACATCATAATTTTCTGGGACTGTCAAACACGCATATAAATTTTTACATCCTTCTCCTATTACCATTACATCATCTATATAATCTGATTTTTTTAATTCATTTTCAATAAATTCTGGATGGATATTTTCACCACCCTTTAATACTATCATATTATTTTTTCTACCACTTATATATAATTTATTATCTTTATAATAACCTATATCTCCAGTATAAAGCCAACCATCTTTTATTACTTTAGCACTGTCATCTCTATGATTCCAATATCCCTTCATAACACAAGTTCCTCTTAGAAGTAGTTCTCCCTTAAGATTCTTTCCTTTCTTTCCTAATTTATCTAAAAATATAAAATCACCATTACATCCATTTAATAACCAGTTTAAAAAATTTCCTACACTTCCATAACAATAATTTTCTAAATTATCAACACTTACAACAGGTGATGTTTCAGATAATCCATACCCCTGCATTATAGGTAGTCCTAAATAACCAAAATATCTTTGTAAATTTATATCTAATGGAGCTCCTCCAGATATAAACTCTTTAAAATTTTCTCCAAAAATAGATTTGATCTTTCTCAATAACTTTTCATCTAAAATATCATAAATATTTTTATATTTTTCATTAGGAATAAAATTATGTCTATCTCCCTTTACAAATGGTGCAACTTGTAATAACTTTTCATATGCCTCTATAGTTTCTATCCCATTATTTTTTATTTTTCTTTCTATATTTTCTTTTATTATTTCTAATATTCTCGGTACTACTAGCAACATAGTAGGTTTAAACAAAGGGATATCTTTTACAAAACTCCTTGTATTTTTTGTGAATCCTAAACTTAACCCACTATTTATAGCTCCTACAACTTCTACAGTTAAAGAAAAACTGTGCCAGTAAGGAAGAATTGAATAAAGACAGTCATCAATAGTTAATTTTTTTGTATCAACAATAGACTTTCCATTATTAACTAAATTTCTATGAGTAAGTATAACACCTTTTGGATTTCCAGTAGAACCACTGGTATATATGAGAGCTCCAATATCTTCTAAATCAACATCCATTCCTTCTTTATAACTTGAACCTTTAGAGAGTTCTTCTAGCTCTTCTAAAAGTACTATTTTTGCTTTTGGATAATTTCTTCTTATTTTTTCCTCTAAGGATGAAATCGTTAAAATAATTTTTGGTGTTGAATCCCTAAGTATAAATTTTAATTCTGCCTCCCTACTATTTTCATTTATAGGAACTATAATACCTTCTGCCATCCATATAGCATAGATAGATTTTAACTGTTCTATCGATTTAGGAGTTATTATTCCTACTCTATCACCTTTTTCTATTCCTATTTTTGTAAGATAACCAGACCATTTAAAAACTTTTTCTATTACTTCATCATAGGTATAATTTTTTATAGTTGATTTAATAAATATATTTTTTCCATAATTTTCTTTTGATTTTAATATACATTCTTTTAATGTTTTCATCCACAAATTCTCCTATTTTAAAAAAATTAATACATTTAATATCAAAACAATACATTTTATTATAGCAGATTTTTAAATCAAATTAAAATAAAAAAAAAATAAGAATCTACCTTCTAAAAAGTAATTCTTATTTTTGATATACTCTAAATTTTTTTAATTTTTAAAATCACCAGTGGCTATTTGAACTCCAGTTCCTATCATATACACGTTCTCTTCTAATTCAATTTCTAATTCTCCTAATAGATGTTCAACAACTACATGATCTCCCATAAGGCCCAGTCTTTTGGCTACAATGGCTGACGAACAACTTCCTGTTCCACATGCTAGTGTCCGACCAACACCTCTTTCCCATGTTTTTATTTTTAATTTACCTTCCTCTATCTTACAAAAATTAACACTAGTATCTATTGGAAAAAATTCTAATTCATTTATAAGTGGTCCATATTTATCTACAAATTCATTTGAAATATCTTCAACAAAAGTTACGGTATGAGTAGTTCCCATAAATAAACCAGTTATAAAAAACTCTTCATCTTCTATTAATATTTTTTTATTAAATAATTCCTCTTGAGGATTAAATTTAATAGTTTCATGATAATAACTCTCCCTTCCCATATTAACCTTCACCATAAATGGATCATCACTAACAATTTTTGCTTTTAAAATTCCTGCTCCTGTTTTAATTTTTAATTCATTTTCACTTATTAAATTGTTATTTTTTAAATATAGACAAAAACATCTAAACCCATTTCCACACATAGTATCAAAAGTTCCATCAGCATTATAAAATATCATCTCATAGTTATTTCCTTCATCTATAGAAGCAATAATTAGACCATCAGCACCAATCCCAGTTTTTCTATTACAAATATTTTTAGCTAACTCAGAATATTTCAATTCTTTTCCTATCTCTTTTTTATCTACGATAATAAAATCATTTCCTAATCCGTGATATTTTTCAAATTTCATAATTTTCCCTCCTAAATAATAACAAAAAAAGTCAACAGATCTTTATCTGTCGGCTTTTACTTTTTAAGTTATAAGAAACTTATCTGAATAAAATACCTTCAGATAGCGCTCCATTGAAAAATCCAATGACAGTGATATAATTATTCATTATACCCCCAGTAATATTTTCTCGTTAAAAAATATCCTTCGGCAAAAAATCCTTTCATCTAGTTTCACAGATTAACAATCTCTACTAAACTACTAATATTTAATGCAACCTCTATCAATATTTAATTATAATAATTATATTATACCCTATAATCAAATATAATCAAAAATCTTTTTTAATTTATTTTTTCATATTTTTTATATTCTTCTTCCATAATTTCCTTAGCATTTTTTAATTTTTCTTGAGACTCTATATAAATTTTTTTGTGAATAATAGTTTCATTTTTCTTTTCATCTTGAGATCCACCCATATAAAATTTTGTTAGAATAAAAATTAAAATAAGTACTATTAAAAGTTCTATAATTTTCATTTTTGCCTCCTTTATTTCACAAAACATTTTTACAATTTAAAATATTATAGACATCTATTTTTTTATCCATTCGGAAATAATATAATTATGATTATCTACAGATTATTTTCTTACCAAACCTATTCCATCTCCAAAAGGTAAAAGTACAAAATTTTCGTTTTCATGTAGATACTCAATAAATTCATTTAATTTTCTTACTATAGTCTTAAATCTTTTTGGATATTCATTATATAAATATCCCCTAAACATAATATTATCTATAAATATTATTCCATCTTTTTTTAATAATTTATAAGAATCTTTATAAAAATCCATATATTTTCCCTTGGCTGCATCTATAAAGATAAAATCATAAATATCATTTAATTTAGGAATCTCAATAAGGGCATCCCCTAGAATCTGATTTACTCTAGAACTATATCCCATCTTTTCAAAGTTCTTATAAGCTTCATTATATCTATCTTCATCTATCTCTATTGTTGTAAGAGTTACATTTTTATTCCCCTGCAACATTACACTTCCTGAATATCCAATTGCTGTCCCGACCTCTAATATATTTTTACTTTCATTAGATTTAATCATAAATTTTAAATATTCTGCTACTTCCTTTGTGACTATTGGTACATTATATTCCTTTGCATACTCTTCCATCTCAAGAATTATTTTATTATTTTCTTTAATTTTAGAGATTACATATTCATTTGCTTTTATCAAATCATCTATCATAAATTTCTCCTTTTTTATAAAGAAAAGGTAGATCTAAAACCTACCTTTATATATAACTATTTTTTTATTTTCCCATTTTTTTTAATTTAATCATATAAAATCCATCTAAGAACTCATCAAATATATTAAGTCCTCCTAGTTTATCAAAACTTCCGTTTACGTTAGAAGTTATATCTACTTTTTGCACTTCAAAGTTAGGATTTTTTTGTAAAAATTTAGTTACATTTTCAATATTTTCCTTATTTAATATAGTACAAGTACTATAGACTAAGATCCCGCCTACTTTAACTACTTTAGCAGCAGAATTTAATATATCCAACTGCAACTTAGCTAATTCTTGAACATTTTTCATCTTCTTTGTATAAAGTACTTCAGGTTTTTTTCTAATTACTCCAAAACCACTACATGGAGCATCTACTAATACTCTATCAAAAGATTCTGATCCAAATTCTACATCTACTAATCTTGCATCCATAAGTTCAGTATAGACTATATCTATACCCATTTGTTTAGTTCTGCTTTCAATTAACTTCAATTTATGTTCATGAATATCAAGGGCTATTATTTCACCTTCATTTTCCATCATCTCTGCCATAGCCATGGCTTTTCCACCAGGAGCACTACACGTATCTAGTATTCTTTCTCCAGCCTGAGGATCTAAGTATTTGGCGGCTAAGAATGAAGATGCATCCTGAACTGTAATTTGACCTCTTTTGAATTCGCTAGTTTCTAATATCATTCCTGAATCAATATAGTAAACATCTTCTACTTTTTTTAAAACTTTTATACCTTTAATTGATAATAAGTCTAAAAAATCTTTCTCACTGTAGTTTAATTTATTTATCTTCACACTTATATTAGGAATTTTTTTATATGTCTTTAATATCTCTAAATAATTTTCTTTATGTTCCCATTTAATTTCATCAAAGAACCATTTTGGATAAGATAAAACTATGTCTTCTCTTCCCTCTTCTAACAACTTTTCTATATCTGTATCTTTTTCCCTAATAAAAGATCTAAGTACACCATTTACAAAACTTCCTATAAATGTTCCACCTCTTAATTTGGCAACTTCTACTCCTTCATAAACAACTCCAGCATCATCTGAATCCATAAATTGTATTTGATACATAGATAATCTAAGTAAATTTCTAACCCATAATTTATCTATAGTTTTAACTCTTTTATCTATAGAATAATCTAAAAACATTACATTTCTAATAGTTCCATAAAATACTTCAGTAATAAAACCTTTTTCTCCACGAGTTAACCCTGTAACTTCTGTTTCTTTTTCTTTAAAATAATCATTTAACAATATATTTGAAAACTTCCCATGTTCATACTGTGATAACAATCCTATTATATCCATTTTTAAACTCAAACTAACACCTCTTTTAATTTATTTGCTAAATATTATACCATAATTTTTTTTAAATTTTATAATTAATAATTTTTTTTATTTAACTTTTAGCACTTTTATTTCAAAATTAAGAGTCATTCCTGCATAGGGATGATTTCCGTCTACTACTACTTTGTCTTCTTCTGAGATAACTTCCTTTATTGTAAAAACTCCTATACCATTGTCTGTCTCAGCCTCAAATTCCAAACCTTCATAGAGGCCCATTCCATCAAAATCTTCTATAGGCATTTCAATAGTGAGGTTCTCATCATATTCTCCATATCCTTTATTAGGACTTATTTTAACATTAAATTTATCCCCTACTTTTTTTCCTAAAAGAGCCTCTTCTAGACCTATAACTATAGCTTCATCTCCATAAGTAAATTTTAATTCGTCACCTTTTGTAGTTTTATCTAATAAATTTCCCTTCTTATCTCTTAATACAAATTCTAAAGTTACTTTTTTTCCGTTTTCAATCTTCATTTTTAATACTCTCCTTTTGCAATTAGTTTCCATCAACTAATTTTTAATTTTTAATTAAAGCTTTATAAATATAATACCACCCATAAAATCCTAATATCACAGATACTGGAACTAAAAAATTGAAATACCATTTTTTAGTCTTATGTCTAAAAATATACATCCCAATAAATCCACCAATTCCTCCTCCAATAAAACAGAAGAAAAATAAACTCTTCTCTGATATTCTATAATAATTCTTTTTAGATTTATATTTATCTATTCCAAAAATTAAAAAAGTTAATAAATTTATTACACATATATAAATATAAATATATTTCATATAACTCCTCCTATTTAATAAAGCTATAATATTTTTTAACCTTTTAATTCTACCATATTTTCTTTAAAATATAACAAATTTAAAGGAGGTATTTAGTATTTATAAACTAAAACCTCCTTTGACATTATTTTATAATTTTTTTCAAAGCATTAGCTAATTGATCAGGACACGATGTAGATTTATCACCACATTCAGTCCCTTCTAGCCTAGCGATTACATCTTCTATCTTCATTCCTTTCACTACAGCAGATAAACCTATAGCATTTCCAGGACATCCTCCATTAAATTTTACATCTTTTAAAATACCATCTTCTATTTTAAAATCTATCGTTTTAGCACATACTCCGCTAGTTGTAAAAGTTTGCATCTCTTCCTCCTAATTTTTTATAGTCTCAACTATATTTTTTTCCCTTCTATCTTCCATATTTCTTTTGCATATTGATCTATTGTTCTATCACTTGTAAATTTACCTGCATTAGATATATTCATCCATGCTTTCTTAGCCCAACCTATCCTATCTTCAAAGGCATCATCTATACTTTCTCTAACTTTTCTATAATCATCAAAATCTTGCAGTACAAAATAATGATCTGGTGCATGCCAAGATGCACCTATTAATAACGCATCATATAACTCTTTAAACATTCCTTTTCCACCATCACTATAAGTTCCATCTATCAATTGATCCATTACTTTTTTTAATCCTTTTGTTTCATTCATAACTTTTATAGGATCATATCCAACCTTTTTCAATTCAACTATATCTTCTACTTTCATTCCAAAAATAAAATTATTTTCAATACCTGCTTCTTCTACTATTTCTACATTGGCACCATCTAAAGTACCTAGTGTAGGTGCTCCATTCATCATAAATTTCATATTTCCTGTTCCACTAGCTTCTTTTCCAGCTGTAGAAATTTGTTCTGATACATCTGCAGCTGGAAATATAAGTTCAGCTGGAGAAATATTATAATTTTCCACAAAAACAACTTTAATCCTTCCATTTACATCTAGATCATTATTAACAGTTTTCGCTACTTCATTTATTAACTTAATGATCCCCTTAGCTCTAAAATATCCAGACGCTGCCTTAGCACCAAAAATATAAGTTTTAGGATTAACTTTTATATTTGGATCTTCCTTTATCCTGTTATATAGATCCATTATATGAAATATATTTAATATTTGTCTTTTATATTCATGTAGTCTTTTTACCTGTATGTCAAATATTGAATTAGTATCTACATCTACTCCTGTATTTTCTTTTATAAACTTAGCTAGCTGCTCTTTTTTAATATGTTTTATATCTAAAAATCTATTTAATATATTTTCATCAGTTACATAAGTTTCTAATTTTTTTAATTCACTTAGATCAGTAATCCAATTATCACCAATTAATTCTGTAATCAATCTAGATAATTCAGGATTAGATTTTAACAACCATCTTCTTTGAGTAACTCCATTAGTCTTATTTTGAAACCTCTCAGGATATAATTCATACCAATCTTTTAATTCTGAATTTTTTAATATCTCTGTATGTAATGCCGCTACACCATTTGTAGAGTAAGAACCATAGATTGCAAGCCAAGCCATATGAATTAAATTTGTATTCTCATCTATTATTGCCATACTTTCTCTTTTTTTTAGATCTTTTGGATATTTTTCTTCTAGCAATTCTTGAAATTGTACATGGATCCTTACAATTATATTATAAATTCTAGGTAATACCTCTTTAAATAATTCAGTGTACCATTTTTCTAAAGCTTCTGATAAAATTGTATGATTAGTATATGCAAATGTTTTTCTAACTATTTCCCAAGCATCTTTCCACAATAAACCTTCTACATCTATTAAAATTCTCATTAATTCAGGTATTGCTACTACTGGATGAGTATCATTTAATTGAATACTTGTAAAATCTGCTAACATATCAAAATTAGTTCCGTGCTTTAACTTAAATTTTTTAACGATATCTTGTAAAGATGCTGAGGTAAAAAAATACTGTTGTTTTAATCTTAATTTTTTCCCTTCATTGGTATCATCATTAGGATATAAAACTCTAGAAATATTTTCTGCTTTATTTTTTTCCTTCATAGCCTCTACATAATGTTGTTCATTAAATTCACTTAAATTTAATTCTTCTATTGGCTCTGCTTGCCACAACCTTAATGTATTAATATTGTTAGTCCCATATCCAATAATTGGTGTATCATAAGGTACTGCCATTACACTTTCATCTTTATTAAATCGTATTTCTAATTTATCTCGGTCCTTTTTAAGACTCCAAGGATCTCCATATTTCAACCAATTATCTGGATATTCAACTTGAAATCCATCCTCAAATTGTTGTTTAAACATACCAAATTTATATCTAATACCATACCCTGTTCCAGGTAAATTTAGTGTTGCCATAGATTCAATAAAACAAGCTGCTAGTCTTCCTAATCCACCATTACCTAATCCTGCATCTGATTCAACACTCTCTATTTTATTAATATCAATATTTAAATCTTCCAACAAACCCTTTACCCCTTCATAAACTCCTAAATTTATAAGATTATTACTAAATGCTCTTCCCATTAGATATTCAGCAGAAAAATAAAAAGCCTCTCTACCATTATTGTATAGATCTTTAGTCAATTTCCACGATTCACTTATCTCTTCCATTATTGTTTCAGATAATGCTTCATATATTTCAAAATCTAAGCTTTCAGATATCTCTTTTCCATATTTAACTAATAATTTTTTTTCTAAATTTTTTTTAATTATATCTTTTTCAAATTTCATATATTCCTCCTATATCCACTCTAGCAATAATAAAAATAATTTATTTTTACTTTTCATTTGAGTACTTAATTCTCAACTAACTTTATATTATCTACAATATTTAACAGTTATTTCCTTTATTTTTTTAGATAATTCATCACTTAGTTCATCACCTTTTAATCTCCATTTCCAGTTATTTCCAAGTGTTGACGGTATATTCATCCTACCTCTATTATCAATTCCTAAAAAATCTTGCATCTGAGCTATGGTTAAATTAGAATCAGATTTCCAAAGAGCTTCTATAAATATATTATTTATTTTTTCTTCATTTATTTTTTTTAATTTCAAATATTTCATCAAATATTTTCTAACATATTCTTTAATCTCTTTTTTTTCATTTTTATACCATCCCACTATAGTATCATTATCATGAGTCCCTGTATAAGCCACTGAATTTTCAGAATATTTATGAGGTAAATAATCATTTTCTTTATTTGAATCAAAAGCAAATTCCAATATTTTCATTCCTGGATATCCACTATCTTTTAAAAGTTTTTTCACTCCTTCAGTTAAAAAACCTAGATCTTCAGCAATTATTGGTAGATCTCCTAATTCTTTTTTTATAGTTTTAAAGATCTCTATCCCTGGCCCTTTTGCCCATCTTCCAGTTTTAGCAGTCTTAGCAGTTGCTGGAATCTCCCAATAAGAATCAAATCCTCTAAAATGATCTATTCTTACTATATCATATAGTTCAAATGCTGCTCTCATCCTTTCTATCCACCACGAATAACCACGTCTTCTCATTATTTTCCAATTATATAAAGGATTACCCCATAGTTGCCCTGTAGAACTAAAATAATCAGGTGGACACCCTGCTACTACTTTCATATTTTTTTCTTCATCAAATAAAAATAATTCTGTTTTTAACCACGCATCTGCACTATCCCTAGAAATAAATATAGGAAGATCTCCTATTATCTTTACTTCATTTTCATTGGCATATTTTTTTAATTTTTCCCACTGAGTATAAAATAAATATTGTAAATAAATATAATAATCAATCTCAGATTTTAGTTCTATTCTATATTTTTTTAAAGTATTTATATGAGCAAATTTTTCTTCTTTTACCCATTTTATCCATTCTTTTCCATTATTTTTATCTTTTAATGCCATAAATAAAGCATAATCGTCTATCCAATAAATATTTTTTTCTCTAAATTTTTCTATCTCTTCTAAAAAAAAATTACTTTCATTTAAATAAGCTTTTTTTAAAAGTTTAAATTTATTTTTATATAATTTTTCATAATCTATATATTCTCTACTTTCTCCTAAATCTGTATCGTTTACCTCTTGTCTTGTAAGACAACCTCGATCTATTAATGGTTCTAAATCAATAAAGTAAGGATTACCTGCAAATGCTGAAAAAGATTGATATGGAGAGTCTCCATATGAAGTTGTTCCCAATGGTAAAATTTGCCATAATTTTTGTCCTGATTTTTTCAAAAAATCTACAAATTCATAAGCTTTTTTACCAAAAGTTCCTATTCCTCCATCACCACTTAAAGATGAGATGTGTAATAATATTCCACCACTTCTTTCAAACATATTTATATACCTCCATTACCTATAACAAATTCATTTTTTATATTATTATATCCGCTAAACTCATTTTTGTCTATTTAAGAGTTATTTTTATAACATTTTAAATATAATTGAAAAAAGATAAAAAAAAGCTGTAAACAATTAAGTTTACAGCTTAAAATTTCTTTATAGAAATTTTTATAATTAATTTAATTAGAATTTACTTGAGAACCCAACTCTTACAAATGCACTGTCATTATAATCATCTGAAGTACCATTAAATGTTTGAGTTCCAGTAGCTTTTTTATCATTATTATTTGTAGTTTCAATATAATATCCAGCTTGTAAATAAACAGAATTATCTTTATTTAACATCTTAGTTGCTTTAACAGATGGTTGAGCGTAAAGTACATATGTTTCATGTCCTTCAGTTTTACTACCACTTACATCTGTCAAGTTATTAAATTGTCTAGCTCCGAATGAATACGGATCAAATCCACCTTCTAATAACGCAGTTATTGCCATATAATCACTGCTATATAATGGATAGTTAGTATATACATATGCTTCTATGTCAACATTATTATAGTCGTCAGTGCTTTTCCCACCCATAGTATAATCATAATAGATATTTCCTTCTACTGCTAAATAATCATTTACTGTATATGAGTTTTCAAATGATGTTGAAATTGAATAAGCATTACTTGTAGAATCATTATCTGATGAAGTATGTTCAAATGCTAAACCTGCTCTCATAACAGAACTTAACCCATCAACATCATTAAATAAATGTAATGATGGTTGAACTCTGAAATATTGTTTATTCTTATCTCCACTGTATGTATTTGTTTTTAACTCTGTTCTAACTTCTAAATTTTCAACAGATGTTTGAGTATGTAATCTCATTCTTACTTCAGTTCTTTCTGTTGTTTCTCCTTTACCAGTTCCATCTCCTATATCGGAACCAAATGTAGTTCCTATTTTATTATAATCTCTAATTCTTATTTCTAAATTATTATTTTGATCAAAATGTAAATTACCATTTACTTCTAATCTATTTTCATCAAATCTTACCCTGTCGTTAATATTGAAAGTGTTGTCTGCTGAAAACGACACCATTCCTACTGTCATTAATCCTGCTAATAAAGCTATACTTCTTTTTTTCATTCGTTCCCTCCTAATATAATTTTTTTATTATATTAATTAATTTTAATTAATATATAAATTAATTAAAATTAATTAACTTAATAGAAGTCTACTTTAATTTTTAAACTTCCACAATAGTATTTTTTTTAAACCGTTTATTTTATTTTTTTAATAGTATCCTCTTTAAGTTTTATGACAATAATTCTAAAAAAAAAATAGTTTCATGACTTTATACTCTCTTATTTCAAGGTATGAAGTTAATTCTAATAAAGTAGATATCTAAATATTGTTTCCGTTAAAACAGTTTAAGTAAAGGCGAATCTAGTTTATATAAAAAAATTTTTAATTACTATAATTTATAGGCAAAAAAAGGCTCATTAGGCTACCTTTATGGCTCGCTACACTACCTTTAAGGCTTTTTTTAGGACTTTTTCTTTTTCTGCCTCTCAACCCCAATATTATCAATGGTTTGAACGCTCGATTCTAGGTTATATATTCTACATAATGTATAAACACAAGGGGAACTTTTTAGAAGGACCTTAAAAGAAGAATAAGAGAGACTTTTACAAACATCTTCAATTTTATCATTCAAATGAAAAACCTCCTTCGAGTATTCATTGAAAGAGGTTATCATATTTTTTATTAAATTTAAAATCAGTTTGATAGATATCTAGTATTTTATAATTTTATTTTTTTAAATATTCTGGTGTCATAATCCCTAAAGTAAATTTCATATCCATCAATATTTCAATCATATTACTTCTGTACATTTCATATTTTAATTTTTCTTCCTCACTGAGATTTTTTATAGTATCCTTATAAGTATTTTCTACTCCTTCTTTCACTATTTTTTTTCCTAATTCAATTAAATATAATGGTTTTTTTAAAAGCATTCCCGCCATTTCTATTTTTTTTTCTAAATATCCCATTTTTTCTAATTTAGTAACTATTTGATTAGCTCTAGATTTAGTCAATGTTGTATATTTTAAAAAATTATACTGAGTTTCCCCTGGATTTTTTTCTAAATGACGTAATAAATAATATTCTTTACAACTTATATTATACCTTTCTGTTACATTATTTAATAATTTTTCCCCTGTTATTGAAATAGCGTTTGCTACTGTTAAAAGATCTACTATTATCTCTTTTTCTTCCAATTCTAATCACCTCTTTTTCCCCTAGATAAAAATTATACCTTTTTTTTTTTTCTTTTTCAATTTAAATAAAACAACTTGTTTATTTTGATACATTAAAAATTTATTTTTAGTACATATTTTATAACCCTTTTTTTTATTTTTTATAAAAATATTCCTCTTCTTTTAAGAGTGAAATAAATAGCAAAAGTTTTCTAATTAATTCCATCTTAAAATTAAATATTTTTTCCCCTATACAATTACATTATATACGTTATACTAATGTATATAAGAAGTAAAAAACTACTAGTTTACTAAAATATATCAGGATAGAGTTTACCCTTTGAGCTTGACAAATATGAGTTACTTCTTGTTAACTTACTTCCTAAGAAGCTTTTTTTCATAGACTAAATAAAGAAGTTCTATAAACCCTAAATTACCCAAATTTTTACTTAAAATAAAGCTACTGAGTGACCCTCTAAGGCTATTTTTGATACCTCTAAGGCTATTTTTGAACATTTTTCATTTCTTGCCTCTCAATCCTAATAATATCAGTAGTTACAAGCCTTCATTCTAGGGGGGAGAGATCCTTTAAATGTATAAATACAAGGGGGAAGTTTTTAGATGAGCTTAGAAGCTAAATTAGAAAAGATATCTATATTATAGTATATAAAGATCTTTGAAAAATAATGTCTTTAATTATTTATATATATTAAAAGTCAAAAAGAGTAACCCTTTTGGGTCACTCTTTTTTTATTATTTTGACTCTATTAAACTTAAATTTGCCACTCTATTAAATATAATATTTAATGAAGTTAAAAGTGATAATCTATTATTTTTTATATTTTCATCTTTGTCCATTACCATAACCGAATCAAAGAAATTATCTATTATTTCTTTTCCAGAAAGAATAGTTTTCAAATAAAATAAATAATCATTTTTTCCTAAAATTTCTTCAGATATACTTACAAATTCCATGTAAAAATTATATAAAGATTTTTCTGCTTTATCTTCTAAAAGCTCTTCACTGACATTTACAGTTCCTTTATAATCTTTAGATATATTTCCAACTCTTTTTAAAAGAGAAACTAATTCATTAAAGTTTGCATTAGAAGATACTTCTTCTAATGTTAATAATTTTTTTTCTATTTCTAATAAATTTTCATTTTTAACACCTAATACAGCCATTATAAAATCTTTTCTATATCCTTTATCTAAAAGCACATTTATTATTCTTTGATTCATAAATTCAACTACATCTATTTTTACTTTTTCTTTATCTTTTTTTAATACTCCATCTATTTCTAAAACATCAAGACTTAAATTTATAAGTTCTTCTATAGATAAATCTAATTTTGAATCAAATATAATATTAACTATTCCTAGCGCTGATCTTCTAAGCGCAAATGGATCTTTTGATCCACTTGGGATAACCCCAATACCAAAACAACCAACTAACGTATCTATTCTGTCGCAAATTCCAGTAATTACTCCCTCTATATTTTGAGGCAATTTATCTCCTTGATATCTAGGATAATAATGTTCTTCTATTCCTTTAGACACTTTTTCTTTTTCTCCAGATTTAAGTGCATATTCTGCTCCCATAAATCCTTGTAATTTTGTAAATTCTTTTTCTCCAATCATATTCGAAACTAAATCAGCTTTAGACAATTCTATTGTCCTTAATATATCTTCTTTATTTCCTTCAAAACCTAAGATATCTATCAATTTTTCTGCTATTTTTTTACTTCTTTCTATTTTTTGATAAATAGTTCCTAAATCTTTTTGAAACACAACATGTTTTAATTTTTCTACATTTTCAGCTAAAGATTTTTTAAGATCTTCTTGATAAAAAAATCTTGCATCAGAAAGTCTAGCTGATAATACTTTTTCATTTCCTATTCTAACTTTTTCAGAACCATCTATACCATTTCTAACTACTACAAATTTAGGTAATAAATTCCCTTCTGAATCTAAAATCGGGAAATATCTTTGATGTACTTGCATAGAAATAATAAGTACATCTTGAGGAACTTCTAAAAATTCAGAATTGAATGTTCCCACCATTGGATATGGATATTCTACGAGATTTGTTACTTCATCTAAGAGTTCATTTTCAATAATTACTTTTTCTCCTACTGATGAACAATTTTTATTGATCATTTCAACGATCATATTTTTTCTTTCTTCAATATCAATAATTACATTATTTTTTCTTACTTTTTCAAAATAATCTTCTATACTAGTCACAGAAAACTCTTTTTCTCCGAAAAATCTATGTCCTCTAGAGACTAATGCACTTTTATACCCTTCCACTTCAAATTCAATTAAATCACTATCTACTAAAGCTAAAATCCATTGAATTGGTCTCGCAAATTTCATTTTTTTATTTGACCATTTCATAGATTTAGGAAAAGTTAACCCTTCTACTAATCCTTTTAAAGCCCCTGGTAATAATGTTTTAGTTTCTTTTCCTTCTACAAATTTTTTAGCTGCAATATATTCTCCCTTAGGAGTTTCTATTATCTCTAGTTCCGTAGCTTCTACACCTTGAGATTTTGCAAATCCCATTCCTGCTTTCGTAAGATCACCATTTGATCCAAAAGCAATATGCTTTGCAGGTCCTTGATTTAATATATTTAAATCTTCTTGTTTTTCTATTAAGTTTGATATTGATAATATTAATCTTCTTGGAGTTCCATATGTTTTTAAATTTTCAAAAACTATTCTATTTTCTTTTAAATAAGTTTTCATATTTTTTTCTAAGTCATTTAATGCAGGTTTTAAAAACCTTGCAGGTATCTCTTCCATACCAATTTCTAATAAAATATTCATTCTTCACCTCTATTTTTTTATTGTGATCTTTTAACTAAACCTCTTTAAGATTTAAGATTTTATTTTTATTTTTTCAAAAGAGGGTAACCTAAGTCTTTCCTTGCTTGTAAAAATACTTCTGCACATCTTTTCGACATATTTCTAACTCTTAATATATAAGATTGTCTTTCTGTTACTGAAATAGCCCCTCTAGCATCTAACACATTAAAAATATGAGATCCCCTTAATACTAGATCATAAGCTGGAAATACTAATCCTTGGTCTAATATTTTTTTAGCTTCAGCTTCACAGTCATCAAACCATCTAAAATGCATATCTAAATCAGCTATTTCAAATGAATATTTTGATTGTTCGTATTCATATTGTAATCTCATATCTCCATATTTAATTCCAGGTGCCCATTCTAGATCATAAACACTTTCTTTTTCTTGAATGTATAGTGCTATCCTTTCTAAACCATAAGTAATTTCAACTGGTGTAATATCTAGTTCAATTCCTCCTACCTGTTGAAAATAAGTAAACTGAGTTATTTCCATACCATCTAACCATACTTCCCAACCTAATCCCCATGCACCTAAAGTCGGAGATTCCCAATCATCTTCTACAAATCTAATATCATGCTTTAACGGATCTATTCCTAACATTTTTAAACTATCTAAATAAAGTTCTTGAATATCAAGTGGTGATGGTTTCATTATCACTTGAAATTGATGATGTTGGTATACTCTATTTGGATTTTCACCGTATCGACCATCTTTTGGTCTTCTTGATGGTTCTACATAAGCTGTGCTCCAAGGCTCAGGTCCTAATGCCATTAATGTAGTATTAGGATTAAATGTTCCTGCACCTGTTTCTATATCATATGGATTTCCTATTACACATCCTTTTGATGCCCAAAATTGTTGTAACGTCATTATCATATCTTGAAAATTCATTCTTGCCTCCTTAATAACCTTCTTTTGCAGTTGGTCTTTTTTCATATTACAAAATTTATTTGAGAAAAGAATTAATTTTTTTATGTTTCTTCTTTCTCTCCAATATAATTACTTCTAGTATTAATAAAAATACTCCTATATTAATCCAAACATCTGCCATATTAAATACAAACTTCCAAAGACCTCTAAAATCTAAAAAATCGACTACAAAACCTCTATATATTCTATCTATCATATTGCCAATAGCACCTGCTAATATAAATGCATATGCATATTTTGAAATTACTTCGTGAGGCTTTAATTGTTTTATCATAAAATATATTATCCCTAATATGGCTACTATAGCTACTATACTAATAGTTTTTATCTCTCCTTGGAACATTCCAAAAGCCATACCATGGTTTTTTACATAGGTTATATGAAAAAAATCATTTAAGATCCCTATGGTATCTCCTTCAAACATAGACCTCGCTACTAATTCTTTAGTCCATTGATCTACTCCTAGAAGAAATACAATTAAAATAATTAATTTCATCTTTAATCCTCCTATTTTAAGTTAGAAGAGAGAGGATAGATTGAAATCTTTCCTCTCTCCTCCTAATAACTTAATTATACTTGATTTCTATTTGGTCATTACATCTGTACATCTAGGACAAACATCAGCATATTCTGAATTTGTTCCTAAGTGCTCAGAATATTTCCAACATCTTTCACATTTTTCTCCAGTTGCATGGCTTACTCTTAAACTTAACCCTTCTATTTCTTCTGCTACTGTAAACCCTTCTGCCACTTCATCTACAATCTCAAATTGAGATACTAAAAATACCATCTCTAATAGATCTTTATTAGATGTAACAAAAGTTTTTAATTCTTCATTTGCTACACATAATTCTAATTTTGCATCAAGTGCGTTACCAATTATTTTATCTTCACCTTGTCTAGCTTTTTCTAATACTTTATTTATTTCTTTTCTAAGTTTTGAAATCTTATCCCACTTAGTTCCTAATTCTTCATTTATCCATTTAGGATTAGCTTCATACCAAGATGTAAGTAATACTGAATCTACATCTTTAGCTGCCTCTGGTAATTTACCCCAAATTTCTTCTGCTGTAAATGATAATACTGGAGAAATCATCTTAGTCATAGCTAGTAATACTTCATACATAACAGTTTGAGCTGACCTTCTAGCAACTGAATCTATTTTTTCTACATATAATCTATCTTTGATTATATCAAGATAAAAAGCTGACATTTCCATCCCTGCAAAATAATGAACATCATTAAATAAATTATAAAATTCATATTTATCATAATTAGCTGTTACATTAGTTTTTAAAGTTTCTAATCTATGTAACGCCCATCTATCTATCTCTGTTAAATCTTCATAAGCTACTTTATCTGTTTCAGGATTAAAATCATTAATATTTCCTAAAATATATCTAGCTGTATTTCTAACTCTTCTATAAGATTCAGAAATTTGTTTAATTGCATTATCAGATATTCTTACATCATCACTATAGTCTACTGATGCACACCATAATCTTAAGATATCTGCTCCATATGTATTTATTATATCCATAGGATCTACTGTATTTCCTACTGATTTAGACATCTTTCTACCATTTTTATCATTTACAAATCCATGAGTTAAAATAGCTTTATAAGGTGCGTCTCCTGTTGAACCAATAGAAGTTAATAATGAAGTTTGGAACCAACCTCTATGTTGATCTGAACCTTCTAAATATAAATCCGCAGGTCTTCTTAAGTTGTCTCTTGTATTTAATACACTTCTATGAGATACACCTGAATCAAACCATACATCCATAATATTTGTTTCTTTTCTAAGTTCTATACCTTTTAAATTATATTTTTCTAACAATTCTTCACCTATTAATTCTTCAGCTGAATATTTTACCCATGCAACTGATCCTTCTTTTTTAACCAATTCAATAACTTTATCAGCTATTTCAGAATTAAATATTACTTCTCCAGTCTTATTTTTATAAAAAATAGGAATATGTACTCCCCAAGTTCTTTGTCTCGAGATACACCAATCAGGTCTGTTTTCCATCATAGTAGTTAATCTATTTCTTCCCCATGCAGGTAAAAATTCTACGTTTTCAAGTGCTTTTAAAGCTTTTTCTCTAATATCTGAACCTTCTATCTTTACAAACCATTGTTCAGTTGCTCTAAATATTACAGGTGTCTTACTTCTCCAATCATGAGGATAAGAATGTTCTATTACTTCAGTATGTAATAAATGACCAGTTTCTTTAGTATATTCTAAAATAGCTTTATTTGCTTTTTCATAATACATTCCAGCAAATCTTTCTCCAGCTTCATCTGTTAAATGACCATCTTGGTCTACTGGACAAATTACTTCTATACCATATCTTATAGATACCACATAGTCATCTTGACCATGTCCTGGAGCTGTATGAACACAACCAGTTCCTGCTTCTAAAGTTACGTGATCACCTAAGATAATTAATCCTGTTCTATCTAAAAATGGATGTTTATAAGTTAACTTTTCTAATTCAGCACCTTTAAATTTTTTGATTAATTCAGCACCTTCTATTTCCATATCAGCTAATGCCTTTTCTGCTAACCCTTCTGCTAATACTAAATTTCCTTTATGTGTTTTATAAATACCATAATCAAATTTTTCATTTAAACAAATAGCCATATTAGCAGGTATTGTCCAAGGAGTTGTCGTCCAAATAACAAATGAAGCTTCATCTACACCCATTGCTTCTAATGCATCGGGATTAGCCTCCATTTTAAGAAACATAGTAGGAGATTTATGATTATGATATTCTATCTCTGCTTCTGCAAGAGCTGTTTTACTTACAGGAGACCAGTGTATAGGCTTTAAACCTTTAAAAATATATCCATTTTCATATAACTCTTTAAATACTTCTAATTGTTCTGCTTCATATTCTGGATTTAAAGTTAGATAAGGTCTATCCCACTCTCCTAATATTCCAAGTCTTTTAAATCCTTCTTTTTGCTTTTCAACCCATTTTTTTGCATATTTAGTACATTTTTCTCTAATTTTTTGAGGATGCATACCTTTTATTTTATCTCCTAATTCCTCTGCAACTTTAAATTCAATAGGTAATCCATGAGTATCCCAACCTGGAACGTATGGTGCATCAAAACCTTGTAATCGTTTATACTTTAATATAATATCTTTTAATATTTTATTTAGTGCATGTCCAATATGGATATCTCCATTAGCATATGGAGGCCCATCATGCAATATAAATTTTTTAGCACCTTCCTTTAAACTCTTTTCATATATTTTTTGTTTTCTCCAAACATTTAACATCTGAGGCTCTTTACCAGTTAAATTGGCCCTCATTTGAAAACTTGTTTTTGGAAGATTCAGGGTTTTCCCATAATCTTTTTTCTCTTCAGACATTCATATCCTCCTTATATCTATTTAAAATTATTTTTATCTCTGCTCCTTCACCGAGTTTTGATTTTATTTTTATAATCCCTCTATGACTACTAATTATCTTATTCGCAATAGCAAGACCTAACCCAGATGATTCTTCATTTCCACTAGAAAATGGTTCAAATAAATTTTCTCCTAAAGCATTTACAGAAATTCCTGAACCATTATCAAGAATTTTTATTGCTATGTTTTCTTTATTTATTTTAGAGATTATATTTATCCTACCATTTGCAACTCCAATTATTGCATTTAGTGCATTATTTATAATCTCTCTAAAGGCTTTTGTAAGTTCTATAGAATCTCCTAAAAAATCTGCTTCTTCACTTAAAAATAAAGAAATATCTCTATTCGGATTGCATCTAACGTAGCTTTCTACTACCTCAGTTAAAAATTTATTGATTTTTAATTTCTCAAAATTATACTCCTTTTTATCGGAATAATCAAATAATATCAAGTCTTCTCTATTGATACTGCAGATCTCATCTCTAAATTCTTTAAAAGCACTGCCATTTATTTTATTATTTTTATAAAGTTTCATTACCATAAGGGTATATTTTTTAATTACTTTGTTTCTTCTATAAATAATTTTTTTAAACATACGGCCTATAGCAACATCTCTTTCACTAATTATTTTTTCCATTCCAATTTGCCTATTTTCATAATGTATTCCAACATTTAATAAAATTACATTAAATAATTCAACATCTTCAAGTTCTATTCTTCTACCAGAAATATAATTATCAACTAAGATACACCCTACATTTTTATTTCCATTAAAGATTGGTAATATCATAAAATTATTTAGTCCAAATCCCATTAAAAGTTCACTTCCTAAATATATCTTATATCCTCTTATATTTTGAAAAATAATTTTTTTCTCTGATATTGCTTTATGAAATAGATTATCATCATTTTTTATTTTAATCAATGGAACTATTTCTTTCATAGTTTCATATCTTAAATCAAAACTAGAAAGTTTATCTTCTTTTAATATATTTCTATTTTTTCTAATTCCACTACCAACTAAACAACCTTGCTCATTACTATATTCAAAAAATATTGCTCTATCATAATTTAAGCCCACTCCAGAAGTAAAACCTTTTAGAACAGTATCTATTATTCCACTGTCGTTAGGTTCTTTTCTTACACCTAAAAGAAGTTTTTGTACTGCTTCTACCCTATGAATATAATCCTTTAATTTTTCATTTTGATCTTCCAGTATAAAATTATTATTTTTTAATCTTTCCACCATTTTTTTTATAGCTAAACTCAAAATTTTTATTTCATTTGTTCCATTTAATCTTACATCTCTATCTAAGTTTCCTGATGCTATATCGTCTACAGCTAAGGATAGTTCTTCTAAAGGCATAAGTAGTTGTTTAAATGTTCCATTTATTATAAATGAATTAAGCAATATCAAAATTATGGTAGCTAACATTATTAAAGACATAGTATCCATTTTAAATTTAGTTAATGCTGGCTCTGCTAAACTGAGTACTAGATAACCAACTTCTTCATCAAAAACATTCAATACTGATCTTGAAACAATATTATAGTCTATTCCTTGAATAATTATACTTTTAACATTATATTCTTTTTGATTTAATTTTATTAACTTAGGTTTTTCTTTTTTTAATCTATTTAAGTCAATATCATTTAAAGATGAAGGCTCTCTTGTTTGATATAGCCTTATATCTTCTACATCAGCATGATCTGCCACCATAAGATATTTATTTCCTCTAAAATAATCTTCTCCTAAAGGAATTTCTACTAAAACAGCATAAACCTCTTTATTTCCAACTACAGGAACTACGATCTCATAATAAAATTTTTCATCTAATTTATCATATATAACAGAATTTATTGTTATAGATAATTTATTTTCCATAATTCTCAATTTTTTAATAAATTTATTATTCATCTGGGAAGTTATTCCATTTTCGTCTAATATTAATCCATTTTTTCCTATAATAGAAAGTTTAGATTCGTTGTATAGACTAAAATTTTTAGATATCAATTCTTTTTTCATATTTTTATAAATTTCTTTATTTTCTTCTGGCATTCGAATTGAAGCTGTAAAGAGGTCTTCCTCTATAAATTCTTCAGAATTAACTAGTTTAATAAGTTCATTTATAAATTCAGTATTCCTTATACTCAACATATCTTCTATCACTTGAAATTTTTCTACAGCTTTAATGGAAAAATTTTTTTCTAATTCTTTGAATACAAAAATAACAACTAATCCTACTATAGTTAGACCTGTAAGAAGCATAGATAAATCGTTATATAATATTGTTTTAAAAAGTAATGAATCTCTTTTTAATTTCATTTTATAGTCCTTTCTTAGTCAATGCTACCCTATTTCTACTATAATCTATATTATCTACCTTTACTTTTATTATTTCTCCAACTGCCAATTCACTAGTCATATCTATTATTTTTTTTTCAAATTTTGATATATGTAAAAGTGCATCATTTTTTAATCCAATATCAATAAAAGCTCCAAAATTAACTACATTTCTCACAGTTCCTTCTAACTCCATTCCTTCTTTTAAATCTGATATTTTCAATACATCTGATTTTAATAATGGTTTTGGTATATCATCTCTAGGATCTCTTCTATCTCTTATTAGTGCTTCGAAAATATCTTTGGCAGTCTCCCTTCCTACTTCCTCATTTATTATAAATTCTTCCAAATCCATAGTCTTTAAGTTAGTTCTTACACCTACTAAATCTTTCTTATATTGATCTAAACTAGTATTGTTATTTTTCAACATTTTTTCAGCCATTTTATAAGATTCTGGATGGATTATAGTATTATCTAATGGATTTTTACTCTCAGGTACTATCAAAAAACCTGCCATTTGTTCATAGGCTTTAGCCCCTAATCCCTTAACTTTTAAAAGTTCTTTCCTAGCAGTAAATTTTCCATTTACCTTTCTATATTCCTCTATATTTTTTGCTACATTTTTTTTAACACCAGATATATAAGCTAATAAGGCCCAAGATGCTGTATTGACATTTATTCCAACTGAGTTTACTACGCCCTCTATAACATCTCCTAAAGAACTTTCTAATTTTTTTTGATTTACATCATGTTGATACATTCCTACACCAATAGATTTAGGATCTATCTTAACTAACTCTGCTAAAGGATCTTGGATTCTTCTAGCTATAGATATAGCACCTCTAACTGTCACATCAAAATCAGGAAATTCTTCTGCTGCAATTTTTGATGCAGAATACACAGAAGCTCCCGCTTCATTTACAATAAGATATTTTACATCTCTTTTAACTTCTTTTAATAACTCTGCCACAAAAGCTTCTGTTTCACGTGATGCCGTACCATTTCCAATAGCTATAATATCTATTTTATATTTTTCTATATATTCCAATATTTTTTTCTTAGCTTCTTCTAATTTTCCAGGATTATGCATTCCCTTTACTAAATATAATACATCATCCATTTGATAAAATCCATCTGAATTTATAACAACAGTCTTGCATCCTGTTCTATAAGCAGGATCTAACCCTAAAATATTTTTTTCATATAGAGGTGGTTGCAACATTAAATTTTTAAGATTTTCTTTAAATATTTTAATAGCATCTAATTCAGCTTTTTCAGTCATAATATTTCTTACTTCTCTTTCTACTGATGGCAAAATAAGTCTACTTAAAGCATCTCTTACAACTTCTAAATAGAATTCTTTTAAACCTCTATTTACAAATTCACTCAATAAATTAAATTCTATCATCTCTCTAGTTTTATCATTTAATTTTATAGAAACTGAAATGATTTTTTCTTTTTCTCCACGATTTACAGCTAAGATTCTATGAGATGGCATCCTAGATACATTTTCTAAATGTTCATAATAATCTTCATATGTTTTTTTCTCATCTAATGCTTTATTTTTTTTAATTAAAGTTGTATTAACTTCTCCAAATTTCAACATTTTTTCTCTTATATTTTCTCTATATTTAGCTTTTTCACTTATATTTTGAGCTAAAATTAATTTAGCACCTTCTATAGCATCTTTAATTTCTAATATATTTTCATTAATATATTTTTTTGATTCTTCCTCTATGTCATCTAGTTTAATCTCTCTTTTTCTCATGTACAAAGCCAAAGACTCTAAACCATTTTCTATAGCTATATCGGCCTTTGTTCTCTTTTTCTTTTTATATGGTAAGTATAGATCTTCTACTCTTTGTAATTTCTTAGCACTTAAGATAGATCCTTCCAATTTTTCTGTCAGTTTTCCTTGTTCACTTATTAATTTTATAACTTCTTCTTTTCTTTTTTCTAGATTTCTCATATAAGTAATCTTTTCTAAAATCTCTCTTATAACTACTTCATCTAAATTTTCTGTAACCTCTTTTCTATATCTTGAAATAAAAGGAACTGTAGCCCCCTCATCCAATAATTTAATCGTATTTTCTACTTGTATCACTTTAATCTTTAATTCTTCCGCTACCATTTTATTAATATTCAATTATTTTTCCACCCGCCTTCATATTTTTACTCATAATTATACCATACCAAACTATTTTTTAAAAATAAAAAGAGAGTACAGAAGGTATCTGTCCCTTCTATACCCTTTATCTTTATTATAGCTTAATCGTTTTCAAATATTCTTTTAATCCCTCTTTGGTTTCTTCATTTCGCAAACCAAATTCTATATTAGCTTTGAGTAATCCCAATTTACTTCCAATATCATATCTTTTACCTTTAAATCTATATGCTCCTACATTTTTCCCATCTTTTATCATAGATAAAATTGAATCTGTAAGTTGTATCTCACCACCTACACCTGGTTTTTGATTTTCTAAATGTTTAAATATATCACTAGTTAAAAGATATCTTCCTAAGCAAGCCATCTTAGATGGTGCATCTTCTAATCTTGGTTTTTCTATAAAATCATCCATTAAAACAGTATCTTCATCTAAATTTTTAATTGGTTTGACTATCCCATATTTAGATACATCTTCATCTAGAACTTCTTGAACTCCTATTACACTATTTCCATATTTTTCATAATTTTCTATAAGTTGTTTAGTTACAGGTTTTTCCTCATTGTACATAATATCGTCACCTAAAGCAATAATAAATGGTTCATCACCTATAAATGGTTTTGCTTTTAGAATCGCATGACCTAATCCAAGAGGTTTATTTTGTCTTACATAAAATATATTAGCCATACTAGATATATATTTTATTTTTTCTAAAAGTTGCAACTTTTCTTTTTCTTCTAAAGTTTTTTCTACTTCAAAGGAATAATCAAAATGATCTTCGATAGAGTTTTTATTTCTTCCAGTTACTATTACTATATCTGTTATCCCTGACTCTACTAATTCTTCTACTATATATTGTAGAGATGGTCTATCTACAATTGTGAGCATCTCCTTTGGTTGTGCTTTAGTCGCAGGAAGTACTCTTGTTCCAAGTCCTGCTGCTGGTATAACTGCTTTTGTAATTTTTTTCATATTCATCTCCTTTGATTATTATTTTATAATTATAAAAATATTTAAAAGAAAATTCTTATTTTATTTTACTTCCTATTTTCACAGAATCATCTATAAAGATTAATTTTGTTTTCTTTTTCTCTACTGTAGTTAATAACATTCCTTGGGATATTTCTCCCTGTAATTCTACTGAATTTAAATTTAAAACTGCCATTACTTTTTTCCCTACTAACTCTTCAGGTTTTTTATAAACTTTAGCTATTCCAGATACTATTTGTCTAATGCCAGATCCTGTCTCCACCTTAAATTTAATCAATCTTTTAGAATTTTCTACTAATTCTGCTTCTAATATTTCTACTACAGCCATCTCTATTTTTTCAAAATCACTAATATCAATAGGATTTTCAATAACTAAATTTTTATTTACCTCTAATTTAACTATTTCTGCAGGTTTTTCTAATCGTGGGAAAATAGGAGTAGCTTTTCCTAATTTATGTCCAACTTTTAAAACATCCCATACTTTTATGTCCTCTACTTGAGCTAATTTTATATCTTCACAAATACCTAATTGTTCCCATATTTTAGCAGCTGATTCTGGAATATATGGATATACTAATACAGCTATTTTATTTAATGCTTCTACTAAATTTTTAAGTACCACTGCTAATCTAGGTTTTCCTTCGTCAGTTTTAGCTAGAGCCCAAGGCATAGTTTCATCTATATACTTATTCATTCTTGACACAAATTTAAAGATAGTTTCCAAAGCTTTTGAAAATTCAACAGTGTTCATATATCTATCTACATCTATAAGTACTTCTTCCCATAACTCTTTAATTTCATTATCATAAATTTCATGACCTTCACCTGGTTCAATTACAGAATTAAAATATTTATCGTACATACCCAAAGTTCTGTTTAATAAGTTCCCTAAGTCATTAGAAAGATTGGCATTTACCCTATTTATCATAGCTGTAGTGTTATAATCTCCATCACTTCCAAAATGAACTTCACTAAGTAAAAAATATCTGAAAGCATCTACACCATATTTTTCTATTTCTGCAATAGGGTCTACAACATTTCCCTTAGATTTAGACATCTTTTCTCCTGATACAGTCCACCATCCATGAGCTACTATCTTCTCCGGTAATTTTTCTCCAGCAGCAAGTAACATACAAGGCCATATTATAGCATGAAATCTTAATATATCTTTTCCTAGTAAGTGTACAACTTCTCCATTTTTCCAAAATTTAGAAAATAATTCTTCATTATTTTCATATCCTACAGCTGTTAAATAATTTGTTAATGCATCAAACCATACATATGTGATATGACCTTCATCTATCTTTAAAGGAATTCCCCAGTCAAAAGTATTTCTAGAGATAGAAAGGTCCGTCAAACCTTGCTTTATAAAAGATATCACTTCATTTCTTCGACTCTTAGGTAAAATAAATTCAGGATTATTATCTATATGTTCTAATAGAATATCTTGATATTTACTCATTTTGAAAAAATATGATTCCTCTTTCACTACACTCAATTCTTTACCACAATCTGGACATCCATTTTCTCCTACAATTTGATTTTCAGGAACAAAAGTTTCACACGAAACACAATATTTCCCTTCATAAGATCCCTTATATATATCTCCATTGTCATATACTTTTTGAATAATTTTTTGTACGGCTTTTTTATGTCTTTCTTCAGTAGTTCTAATAAAATCATTATTATCTATATTTAATTTCTCCCACATTTCTTTAAATCTAACTGACATTTTATCTGTCCATTCTTGAGGAGTATATCCCATTTCAACTGCTTTTTCTTCTACTTTTTGACCATGTTCATCAGAACCAGTCAAGAAAAAAACATCATATCCCATTGTCTTTTTATATCTAGCTAATACATCTGCTGCTATAGTTGTATATGCACTCCCTACATGGGGATCTCCATTTACATAATATATAGGTGTTGTTACATAAAAATTTTTATTCATAATAAATCTCCTTTTATTTTTAATTTTTAATTTTTAATTTTTTTTCTGCTTCCCTATCTAATTCTAATAAGATTTTCTCTACTTTTAATGCCACCACATTTAAATCTTCATTTGGCTCTATACTTATGGGTTCTCCTAATATACAAACTATTTTTGAAAATGGTTTTGGCAATTCTATCTTATCCCAAGTTTTTTTAAATACCCATTTATTTTTTGAAGCAGCACCAATAGGAACTAATTTTTTACCAGATTTTTGAGCCAAGAATAACATTCCAGGTTTCACCTTATATACCGGTCCTTTTGGTCCATCTACTGGAGTTCCAACAATATATCCATCTTTTAAAAATTTTACCATCTTCAAAAGACCTTTTACTGCATCTCTCCCACTAGAACCTCTAACAACTTCATATCCAAATTTTTCTAAGGGCACACTAATTAATTCACCATCTTTAGAAGCACTTGCAAGAGCAGCTTTTCTTTTTAATTTATCCATAATCACAGTAATAGAAACTATCTTATTATGCCAAGAAACATACACTGCATTTTCATTCATAACTCCTTCTGCACTTATTTTTTCAACTTTATAAGTTTTAGATAAAATCCTCAAGACATAGTAGATTAACAATCCAAATATTTTATACTTTTTTTGTTCTTTCATCAGTTCACTCCCTATCCTCTTAATGATTAAAAAATTCAATTATACCACTGTATTATAACACAACTTTTTTATATTCCCAGTAAAAAATCATAGCAAAACAAAATAAATAATAATATATTACATAAAAAAAGAGCTCGAAAGCTCTTTTAAATATAATTTAAAATAATCCTGGAATATTCATCCCACCAGTCACTGAAGACATCTCTTTTTCTGCTAATTCTTCAGCTTGTCTCATTGCTTCTGCCACTGCTGATACAATAAGATCCTCTAACATCTCTTTATCATTATCTTCTACAGCTTCCTTTAAAATTTCATCTGAAATATTCATTGAAATAATCTCTTTTTGTCCATTAATCTTAACCTTTACTGCTCCTCCACCAACTGAAGTTTCTAATTCTTTACCTTTTAATTCTTCTTGAATTTCTAACATTTTTTGTTGCATTACTTGCGCCTGCTTTAATATATCTCCTTGATTCCCTGCTGCTTTATTTCCTTTAGATTTAATTTTTCTAACCAATTATTGTTCCTCCCTTTATTCATTTCTTCATTTAAATAGATCTTTTTTACTTCTCATTATAGAACTTCTGTTTAAAATAAACTATCAGTATTTTAATGATGTCATTAATTATTTACACCTTTTTCATATAAAAATACTTCCTAAAATTATAACATATCTACCTAGGACAATGTCAATAATTTAATTTAATTCATAGGGCATAAGTAAAAGTGGTGTTTTCAATTTAAATCTTGTACTCTGTGTCATAGGAGCTTTTATAAAACTTTTTAATTGTCCATATAAGCCTTTATATTTTTTCATAATTTCATAGACACCTTTTTTTTCTATTATTTCAACAACTTGATAATCTTCTAATTTCAAATCTTTTCCTAAAGTTTTTATAGTTGTTTCTAATCCACCTATTTCATCTACTAATCCATTTTCTACCCCTTCTTCTCCTAACCAAATCCTTCCCCCTGCAATATTTTCTAATTTGTCTAAAGAGATATGTCTTCCTAAACTTACCCTATTTTTAAATTCATCATATACTCCCAAACTAGAGATTTTAATTTTTTTAATTTCTCCTGGTGTCATATTTGTAGTCAATGAATTTATTCCAGAATATCTACCTTTTTCTATTTTTTCTATATTAACCATAGATTTTTTAATCAATCCACTTATCTCAGGAATTACAGACACGACTCCTATAGAACCTGTTATAGTTGATTTTGTTGCAAATATTTTTGTTGCTCCAGCTGATATATAGTAGCCTCCTGATGCTGCTACTCCTCCCATTGATACATATATTGGTTTACTTATTTTAGATATCTCATGATGTATTATTTCAGATGCAAGTGCTGAACCACCTGGAGAATTTACCCTCAATACTATTCCCTTTACCTCATTATCTTTTTCTGCTTTTTCTAACTCTATTTTTATTTTTTCTATATCTATACTATCTTCATTTCTAGTAGATCCTTGGTATACTATATCTCCAGAAGCGTATATTAAAGCAATTTTTTCTGGTTTTTCTACAACTTTTATAGTGGTTAAATAATCTTTTAAAGATATTTTTCTTTCAATCTTATAATTTTTATCTAAATCATTTTCATAACTAAATCCATCTATAATCCCGATTTTTTTACCATATATTGAATTTATCATAACTAATTCACCATCTAATATGGCATTATTTATTAAATTCTTTTGTATATTTCTCCTCTCTGAAATCTCCTCTATCCTATCACTATATATTCTGTCATATACTCTTTTAATATCTTTTTTGAACTCTCCTGACATTTTTTCCTTTGAATACTGCTCTCCATAAGCCTTATAATCTCCTATGTGAATAACATTGAATTTTATACCAACATAATCTGCTAGATTTTTAAAATAATTAAATTCTTTGTAATATCCACTTAGATTTATTGAAGACGATTGAATAGGTGGCATTATTATTTTGGTAGCATATATTGCTAATCTATAATTTTGATTGTTTATATTTCTACTAAATGCATATACTTTTTTTCCATTCTTTTTAAAATCATCTAGTTCTTCACCAATTTCTTCTATATTGTTAGCTGAAAGTTTTATATTATCAATATCCATATATATGCCATCTATATTAAGATCCTTAGCAGCTTTTTTTATTCCCTTTAACACTTCATATAGCTCTATAGTTTCTTCTAATTCAAATAATTCTCCTCTATCTTTTTCAACTATTTTTTTAGAAAAATCAAGTTCTAAATAGCTATTTTTTTTAACTATAACTTCTTTTTTGTATTCAGTTAAAGTAGCAGTAAAAACTCCTGCTATAATAGCTAGAAATATTATTACAACTAAGATTGCTTGTAATACTTGTTTAGAAAAAAATAAAATAATTTTTCCAATATATTTTAAAATTGTTTTCATTTCACACCCCATTATTACATTTATTATCTATCTAAATTTATTTTATCATAAAAAATTGTATTAAGTTTGTTTATTTTGGTTTAAATTATTTTTTTTCTTTGCAAATAAATTATAGATAAAAGTCATAATTTAAACAGTGACACACTCCCCCACCTAGCCTATGAAAGAAAATAGCTTGAGGAAGGGGTCTTCTTGGGAAGATGCTTTGTGTAGAAAATCAGATCTAGAATTTTTAATCTTTTGGTGAACACTAGCGACTTTTAGATTTAAATTTAGGGTATCCAGTTTTCTTTTGAAAGAAATTCTTAAAAGTTTTTTCAAGATTTTTAAGTGCCATTTGCAAAGAAATACTGTCTACTTCTTTTAAGAACTCTAATTCTTTTTTTAAAATTGGAGGTTCTTTAGTTGGTAATATTCTAAAATTAAAAGTTTTGTTATATTTAATCTCAAGATGGAATTAATTAGAAAACCTTTGCTATTCATCCCACTCCTAATGAAAGATGGAATTTTCTAAATAAAATTTAATAAATTTTATTTTATTTTTATTTTTTTGAATTTTTTTTGTTTTATGTTCTTTTATCGATCTTTTTAAACTTTTTTCATTATAAACTATTGACTTTCTATATTGTATAAGTTATACTCCTATTATATATCTAATAAAAAATTAATTTTATTAATAAAAAACAGAGGAGGAATGTATGAGCGTGTCAACAATTAAAACCAAAAAAAAAGTTAGTTTCATTGACAAATTTTTGAATATCATTGAAAAAGGTGGTAATGCATTACCACATCCAGCAACATTATTTGGAATATTAGCACTTATGATGGTTCTTATATCTGGGATAGGAACAGCATTAGGTTGGTCGGTTGAATTTGAAGGAATCAATAGAAAAACAATGCAAATGGAAAATATGATTATTCAGACTAAGTCTTTGATGAATGCAGAAGGAATTAATTATATTTTTACACACATGGTAAGAAACTTTACTGGATTTGCACCACTTGGAACTGTTCTTGTAGCAATCATTGGTATTGGTATATGTGAAAGATCTGGGCTAATGGCAATATTACTAAAGAAAACAGCACTTTCTACTCCAAAAAAATTAGTTACTGTAATGGTAGTATTCTTAGGAATTATGTCAAATGTTGCATCTGATGCTGGTTATGTTGTATTACCGCCGCTGGCAGCATTAATTTTTTTATCATTTGGTAGACACCCATTAGCAGGATTAGCAGCAGCATTTGCCGGTGTATCAGGAGGATTCTCTGCTAACCTCTTAATTGGGACAATCGATCCATTATTAGGTGGTATATCTACAGAAGCAGCTAGACTTTTAGATGGAGTTTATGAAGTTGCACCCACTGCAAACTACTTTTTTATGTTTGTTTCTACATTTGTTATTGCTATTATTGGTTGGTTTGTTACAGAAAAAATAGTTGAACCTAGATTAGGAAAATATGAAGGGGATGACACACTAATATTTGATGAGGTTACAACTTCAGAAAAGAAAGGATTAAGATCTGCTGGAATAGCAACGATTGTTTTAATTTTATGTTTAATACCTTTATATTTTGTATTAGGTAAAAACTTTTTAGGAAAAGGATTAGTTCCAATCATAGTATTATTTTTTGCAATTCCCGGATTAGCTTATGGGATGTCTATAGGAATTATAAAATCAGATAAAGATATCATGGAAATGATCAGCAAATCTATGGCAACTATGTCAGGATACTTAGTTTTAGTTTTCTTTGCAGCACAATTTATTGCATATTTTAACTACTCTAATTTAGGAACTATATTAGCAGTAAAAGGAGCAACTTTATTAGAAGCTACAGGAATGACTGGTATACCATTAATTATTGGATTTATTTTAGTAGTGGGTATATTAAATTTATTTATGGGATCTGCTTCTGCTAAATGGGCAATCTTAGCACCAGTATTTATACCAATGTTAATGAGAGTAGGTTATACTCCTGAATTTACACAATTAGCATACAGAATTGGAGATTCAACTACAAATATAATTTCTCCATTAATGAGTTATTTTGCAATGATTATCGTGTTCATGCAAAAATATGATAAAAAAGGATCTATGGGAACATTAATATCTATCATGTTACCATTCTCAATGGCGTTTTTAGTTGGTTGGTCAATTTTATTAATAATTTGGATGATGGCTGGATTACCTATTGGACCTGGAATCGGAATTTATATGTAATTAATAATCAAATAAAAAAGACGAGAAATTATTCTCGTCTTTTTTACTAAAATTTAAACTAAAAATATAACCATTATTTTATTTTACTTTAATTTATTTATCTCTTCTTCTAATTGATCTAAAAGTTTATCTAAATCCTTAGTGATAGCTTCTATAGTTTCTTTTTTTGAAAGATCCACTCCAGCTTTCTTCAATTGATTCATGGGATTATCATTTCCTCCTGATTTTAATAGTACAAGATATTTTTCTCGTGCCTTTTCTCTCTCTTCTAAATCATAATTTTCATTAGTTATCTTGTCATAAAATACTGCCGATGAAGCAAAACAAGTAGCATATTGATATACATAATAAGGTGAATTGAAAAAATGTGGTATCCTAGCCCATAAGATGTCCATTATTTCATCTATTTCTGTTGAATCTCCATAATATTCTTTAAATAAATCTCTCATAATTCCACTTAAAACTTCTGGGGTTATAGGTTTTCCTTCTTCTACCAATCTATGTGCTTGAAGTTCATAGTCAGCTAAAAGAGATTGAAAATAAAATGTTCCAGTTATTCCTCTAATAGCTTGTTGTAACAAAGTAATTTTTTCCTTTGGATCTTTCGTATTTTTTAACATATAATCTAACAATAATCTTTCATTAAATGTTGAAGCCACTTCTGCTACAAAGATTGTATAATCATGAGTAGAAAATGGTTGATTTTCACTTGAAAGGAGGGTATGCATTGTATGGCCTAATTCATGAGCCAATGTAAACATATTATCTAAAGTTTTATTATAATTCATAAGCATATATGGATGAACTCCATAAACTCCTACAGAATAAGCTCCACTCCTTTTCCCCTTACTTTCGTAAACATCGATCCAACCATCACTTATAGCTTTTTCCATCTTACTACTATAATCTTTCCCCAAAAGAGATACTGAATCATATACATATTGCTTTGCATCATCATATTCATATTCTTTTTTGAAATCAACCAACGGAATTGAACCATCATAGTTATGGTAATTTTCTAATCCTAATATTTTTTTTCTAAGTCTTGCATATCTCTTTAATGGTTCACTATTTGTTTTAGCAACTTCTATTAAATTTTCATATACTGAAACTGGTATATCATTTTGTTCTAAAGCGGCTTCTAAAGTAGAATTATAATTTCTTGTTTGAGCAACTGCAAAATCTCTTTGTAATGAACTTCTATAAATAGCACCATAAGTATTTTTATAATCCTCAAAAGTTTTATAGTGAGCATAAAAAGCTTTTTTTCTTTCCTCTTGATCCATATTAGTTGCCATTACTTTACTATAGTTACCATAAGTCATAGGAATTTTTGTTTTATCTTTAAATTCTACTTCCCCAAAATTAATGTCAGTAGTAGATAACTCTGAATATACACTTTTAGGAGTCCCTTGATATTGACCATAGTATGAAATTAATTTTTCTGATTTTGCATCTAATATATGTTCTTGTAACCTATAAAGCTCCATCAAATTAAATTCATAAGGTTTTAAGTTTTCATTTTTTTCTATCCAATTAATCATAGTTTCTTTTGGTATAGTTAATATTTCTGGTGTCACCCAAGCTGTTGAAGTATTATGTTTACCAAATAATGTTATAATCCGTTGTAAATTTTCTACGGCTTTTTGATCTGTACCATCTAAATCTTTTTTCATATTTGGATATAAATAAACCTTATAAGATAAAATATCAACTTCTTCTTGTAATTTTAAAAATTTAAAAAGAGTTTTTGGATCTCTAGATATATTTCCTTTATATTCACTTATTTTACCCATCATTTCATCTATTTTAAGAAAATCTTTTTCCCATAGGGACCAATCACTGTATATATCATTTAAATTCCACGTATATTTATTTTCCATTTTTTCCCCTTCCTCCTTAAATTCTTTTTTTTCTTTATCTACTTTAATTTTTTTCTTTTCTACATTTTTAAAAATTATCTTTTTTTCTTTTTTTATATAATTTTGATTTATATAAAGATGAGATGCTATGACTAATGCCAAAATTCCAGTTAATATTAAAATTCTTTTTTTCATATACTTTACCCTCCTAGTCTTTCTCTTTTTCCAAATTAAAAATGTCTAAAAATTTTCAATATTAAATTTTAATTTTTTTATATTTGATTTATCTTATTAATAGTATATCTTTAATTTTAAGCTTATTCAACAGATTTTATTTATTTTAAATTTGTAATGTATTCTTTAATGCAATTCAAAACATTTTGGTCTAATTATTTACAAGATTTTAATAAAAGTATATAATACACTGTTAATACTAAAATAATTATATACAAGGAGAATAAATTAATGTCAAAACAAAAAAAATATTTAATAGAATTTTTATTTATTAATCTAGGATTTTTTATGGCCGCAATGGGGATCACTAATTTTTTAGGCCCTGCAAAATTTACTGCTGGGGGATTCACAGGACTATCAATTTTGATAAATATACTTTTTTCAAATTTTTCTATAGGTCAAGCTATGTTACTACTTAATATCCCAGTATTTATTTTAGGGGCCATCATTATAGGAAAAAAATATGCTTTCACCACTTTATATGCTCTTATACTTTTCCCTTTTTATGAATGGTTTACTCATAATTTCTTAAGATTAGTTCATCCTGTTACCAATAATTTAGCATTTAAACTTATTGCTATCATTGGAGGATCTACTTTTATAGGTATTGGAATCGGACTAACTGTGGCCTTTGGTAGTAATACTGGTGGAACTGTTATCGTAGCTCAAATTTTTCATAAACTTTTTAATTTCCCTGTGGGAAATGTAATGATGATAGCAGACTCTATTGTTATCTTAATATCTGCTTATTTTTTAGGATTTCATACAGCTATTTACGCTATAATCTGTTCATTATTAATTGGAAAAATCGTTAATTTTACTATTGCCAAGTCTACACAATTACAAAAAAAATTATTTTCTATCAATTAAAAAAAGATTTTCCATAAAAAAATTTAATTCATTGACATTTATAAAAAAATAGAGTATAATTTCGAAAGTTTAAAATTGAGGAGGTAATACAATGTTAAAAAAAGATTTGTCTTATAAACTAGAAAAAATTATAAGTTCGTCAGAAACTGCTATTAAAATGGAATCTGGTGGATTAGATGTTTTTTCTACTCCAAATTTGATTGCTTTTATGGAAAAAACTGCATTTCTTAGTGTTGAAAAATATCTAGATGAAGAAAACACAACAGTAGGTATTTCTATAAATGCTAAACATCTAAAAGCTAACTTAGTAGGAGATGAATTAAGTTGTATCGCTACATTAACTGAGATCGATGGAAAAAAACTTTCTTTCGAAATTGTTGTAATTCATAAAGAAACTATAGTAGGAAGTTGTTTCCATGACAGATTTATTGTCAATAAGGAAAAATTTATAAATAAATTAATTAAAAGATAGATTTTACTATCTTTTTTTTTGAAAAAAATTAGGAGGATTGAGAAAAAAATGCATAAGATTAATGGAAAAACAAAATATTTATTAGGATTACAACATGTACTCGCAATGTTTGGAGCAACAGTATTGGTACCATTCTTAACAGGAATGAACCCATCTATTGCACTATTATCAGCAGGAGTAGGAACGTTACTCTTTCATTTATGTACAAAAAAAATAGTCCCAGTATTTTTAGGTTCATCATTTGCTTTCATAGGTGCTATCTCGTTAGTTCTTAAATCTGAAGGAATAGGAGCAGTAAAAGGTGGAGTAATGGGAGCAGGTGTCATATACATAATAATGTCTCTTATCATCCAAAAGTTTGGAGTAGAAACAGTAAAATCATTTTTTCCACCAATAGTAACAGGACCAATTATCATGGTAATTGGATTAAGATTAAGTCCCGTGGCTCTTGGAATGATAGGATATGCCGATGGTAAATTTGATCTTGTAAGTTTACTTATTGCTCTTGTGGTAATAATTACAATGATTGTAATTTCAGTATTAGAAAAATCTTTCTTTAGATTAGTACCAATTCTAATTTCAGTAATATTGGGATACATTATCTCAATCCCAGCAGGATTAATAAATTTTGAAACAATATCAGCTGCATCATGGTTAGGTTTTTCACCTGAAGCAATGGAACATCTTACTACTATACCTAAATTTTCTATAACAGGAATACTAGCTATTGCACCAATCGCAATGGTAGTATTTATAGAACATATTGGAGATATAACTACAAACGGAGCTGTAGTAGGTAAAGACTTCTTTAAAAATCCCGGAATTCACAGAACAATGCTTGGTGATGGAGTTGCTACTCTGTTTGCAGGATTAATTGGTGGACCTGCAAATACTACTTATGGTGAAAATACTGGTGTCCTAGCAGTTACTAAAGTATATGACCCTGCAGTACTTAGAATTGCAGCAGTCTATGCAATTGCATTAAGTGTAGTAGGTAAATTTGGAGCGATTCTTCAAACAATTCCACTACCAGTAATGGGTGGAATATCAGTAATCCTATTTGGAATGATAGCATCTGTAGGAGTAAGAACTCTAATAGAAGCAAAATTAGATTTCGGACACTCAAGAAATCTATTAATAGCATCTTTAATATTCGTATTAGGAATTGCGATTGATAACGTAATAGTATGGAAAACAGTGTCCCTTTCAGGTCTTGCTATTGCAGCTCTTATAGGAGTAATTTTAAATAAAGTTTTACCTAAAAATTTATAATAAAAATAAATAATTCAATATCACTTCAGACTGTAAACAATTAAGTTTACAGTCTTTTTTATTCTTTGTTTTATCATAAACTTAAATTCTATAAAAAATTATAATATTTTTATTATTTCTCTAATAGAAATTTTTTTGTAATAAAATAACTCCTATAAAATATAGAAGTCATCTTTTTTTATTATAAATTTTTATTCAACATTAAATTCTTTATACCATTAAACTTAACAATGAAAGTCCACCTATTCCCCATAAAACAGGAGAAACTTTATTATATTCTCCTGTCCCTACATGAACTACTATAAATGATAAGAATCCAAAACTTAGCCCTGTACTAATACTATATGTAAGAGGCATCATAATAACTGTTGCAAATACAGGTAAAGCTGTTTTAAAATCATGAAGATTTAATTCTTTTAAATTCTTAAACATATATATCCCAACAATAATTAGAGCAGGCGCTGTTGCATAAGCTGGTACAATTCCTACAATTGGTGTGAATAGTAATGAAAGTAAAAATAATCCTCCAATAACAACTGAGGCTAATCCTGTTCTAGCACCTGCTGCTATCCCTGCTGTAGTTTCTGACAATGTGGTAACTGTACTAGATCCTAATAATGACCCTATTATTGTAGAGGCTACATCGGTATGAATCATCCTACCTAAAGATAATATATTTCCATCTTCATCTTCCATTCCCATCTCTTTTGCACAAGCTATAAGAGTTCCTAGTGAATCAAACAAATCTACAAACATAAATGAAAATATAGGTCCTATTAATGCAAATTGAAGAGCTCCTATTATATCTAACTTAAATGCAATTGGTCTTATTGAAGGTGGCATAGACATTATTTGTGTAGGAAGTTCAACTACTCCGATTATCATACCTAAAATAGTAGTTATGATCATACCAATTAACATTCCGCCTTTTATATTTCTAAGTTCTAATAGAGCAGATATTATTATTCCAATTACTCCTAAAATAACTGTAGGAGTAAATTTCCCAAGAGAAACAAAAGTTGCCGGATTAGCTACAATAAGTCCCATACTTTTTAAACCTATAAAAGCTATAAAAAGGCCAATTCCAGCTGTAGAAGCTATCTTTAATTCTACAGGAATTGCTTGAGCTATTCTTTCTCTTATTCCACCAATTGACATAATCAAAAAAAACAATCCAGATATAAAAACAACTCCCAATGCAGTTTCCCAAGGAATCCCCTTACCTATAACTAATGTATAAGTAAAAAATGCATTTAACCCCATTCCAGGTGCTAACCCTAGTGGTGCATTTGCCCAAAAGGCTGCTATCAAACTACCAATTGCAGCACTTAGACATGTAATAGTTATAAGAGCCCCTTTGTCCATACCTGTATCTGCCATTATAGATGGATTTACAAATATAATATATGACATGGTCATAAATGTAGTAAGTCCTCCTATAACCTCTTGTCTTACCGAAGTTTCTCTTTCGGTTAATTTAAACATTTTTTCTAACATCTTACTTCCTCCATCCTTAAAGTTTTAATAGATAAAATAAAATAATTTCAAAATAAAAAGATCCTATTTTCCTTTGTCTCAGGAAAACAGGATCTATATATATCAAAATATAAACATCTATTTTCTTATAGTCAGCTGTTTAAGGTAGCCGGTAGAAACTTTTCGCCATATTCGAAATTTATATAAGTTTTTATTTAAACGATTATATCATCTTTTTCATAATATTACAAAATTTTTCATATTAAACAATGCCATCTTTTTTTTATTTTTAGCTTTGTCGCTTAAAATTAAGCCTCATATCAATATTGGTATGTATTTCTTAATATCTTTTTAAAAAAAAAGATATATTTACCTTTTTTTTATAAAAATTCATTCATTATACTGATAAAATTAAACATTTCATCTAAAAAATTTAAAAAACTATATCTTTCAAATTTTTTTTATCTTTATGGTATAATAATTTTGAAATAGATATAAAATATTGTCATCAGCAGGAGGTAAAATTATGAAAATATTAGTAACTGGAGGAGCAGGCTATATTGGTTCCCACACAGTAATAGAATTATTAAAAGAAAAATACGAGGTAGTTATTGTGGATAATTTTTCCAATAGTAATCCAAAAGTACTAGATAGAATAAAAGATATTTCTGGTAAAGATTTTAAATTTTATGAGATAGATCTATTAGATAAAGATAAATTAAACAAGGTCTTTATAGAAAATAAGATCGATGCTGTAATTCATTTTGCTGGGTATAAAGCTGTAGGAGAATCTGTAGCCAAACCTATAGAATACTATCATAATAATCTAACAACTACTTTTGTTTTATGCGAAATAATGAAAAATCACAATGTTAAAAAAATTGTTTTTAGTTCTTCTGCAACTGTATATGGATTAAATAATGTATCTCCATTATTGGAAACTATGCCTCTAAGTGCCACAAATCCATATGGTAATACAAAACTCATGATAGAACAGATTCTAAATGATCTATATATTTCTGATAATCAGTGGGGAATTGCTCTTTTAAGATACTTTAATCCCATTGGAGCTCATGAAAGTGGAAAAATTGGAGAAAACCCAAATGGTATTCCAAACAATTTAATGCCATATATTACCCAAGTAGCTGTTGGAAAAAGAGAAAAATTAAGTGTCTTCGGATCAGATTATGATACCCATGACGGAACTGGAGTTCGTGATTATATCCATGTTGTTGATCTAGCTATTGGTCATATTAGAGCTTTAGAAAAATTTAAAAATAAAACTGGGATAGAAGCATATAATCTAGGAACTGGAAATGGAATAAGTGTTTTAGATTTAGTAAATACATTTATAAAAGTAAATAATATAAACATACCTTATGAACTAGTTGAAAAAAGAGCTGGAGATGTAGCTACTTGTTATGCTAATTCTGAAAAAGCTTTAAAAGAATTAAATTGGAAAACTAAAAAAACTTTAGAAGATATGTGTAAAGACTCATGGAAATGGCAATCCAATAATCCAAAAGGTTATTAGAATGAAAATATTTGTTATTTCAGATATACATGGTTCAATTTATTATCTAGATAAAGCGTTAGAGTGTTTTATAAAAGAAAAAGCCGATTATATTTTAATCTTAGGAGATATACTATATCATGGTCCACGTAATCCTATTCCAAAAAATTACGATCCTAAGTTAGTAGCTAACAAATTAAATTTATATAAAAATAAAATTATAGCTCTCAGAGGAAATTGTGATAGTGAAGTCGATCAAATGCTTTTAAATTTTCCTATTCTCAGTGATTTTACCAATTTATTTTTAGGAGATAAACGTATTTTTGCCACCCATGGTCATCTATTTAAACAAGACAAACTTTCTATAGATAATGATGATATCCTAATTTTTGGTCATACACATCTTCCATTAGCTGAAAAAAAAGATATTTTTATATTTAATCCCGGATCTATAACCTTTCCAAAAGGTGGAAATCCTAATTCTTACGGGATCTTGACTTCCTCTTCTTGGAAAATTAAAGATTTATATGGTAAAATATTCAAATCTATTGAATATTAAATTAAAAAATCCCAAAATAGTAATTTACTATTTTAAGGGATTTTTTTAATTAATATCATCTTCAATTTCGGTTTCAATGCTATCTGTATATTTTCTATCTTTTAAAATATAGTATACTAAAGTCAATATTAATTTAGCACTGTTATCTGTTATTTTTTTTAAAATTCCATTTTTTTCTGTAGCAACTAGATGAAGTTTATATCCAGATTCTAAAATTTTAAGAACATATTTATCATCTTCTTCATAGGGTGTAAACACTAACACTGCCGCCAAATAAAATATTACAATACCTAATACTATTAATAACAATGTAATATACATCATCTGAATCACCTCCTGTTTCTATACTATATATATACTTCATTATTACTATTTTTCCTATAAAGATAAAAAATCATTTTTGAATTATTCCTATAATAGAACCTTTATCGTATTTTATTCGAACTTTTTCCTTATTTATAATATTACTCATACAAAGAGAGCTAGACCTAGAAATATTAATGCCGTCTAAAGGATAAAGAAAACCTTCTAATGTTAATGAATTTATTGGAGTAAGCGGAATAAAAGATATAATCTTTCCTTTTTTTCCATGAATTTGCATCTCTTTCTTTACATAAAATATAATCTCATTTTCATCTTCATATGTAACATTTTTATATTTTTCTAAAAGATTTAAGTTAGTTATAAAATGATCTGTTCGTCCTCCTAAACCTCCTAAAACTAAAACGTTTTCATATTTAGCAGTTATTTTATTTAGAATTAGTTCTCCATCTGTAAAATCTTTTGACACAGGAAATTTTTTAAATTCAACCTCTAATTTTTCATAGTATTTTTTTACTTTTTTTTCTATAGAATCTAAATCTCCTAGTATAACTTTAGGAACTATACCTAAACTATAAGTATAATTTGCTCCACCATCTGCACAATATATATCGTATTCTTCATATTTTATATTTTTATAATAATCATCCTTTAAATTAAATTTTCCACTTAAAAATATTATCGCTTGTTTTTTCATTCTCTACTCCTTTTCGTCATTTTTCATATTTATTTCTATAAATACAGGTAAATGATCTGAAATTATTTTTTTTATTTCTCCATAATTATTATCTGTAAAATCAACTACTCCGTTCCTTCCAGTATACCATCCCTTCATTAATTCATAAGGATAAAATACATGATCATATTTAGATACTAAACCAGTTTTTCCTATTGTAGTTTTTCTATTAGGAGGTATTGCATCAACTATCATATCTTTATGTTTTAGCAAATTAGAAAAAGAAGGATCGTAAGAAGGTATATTAAAATCTCCTCCAATTATAACTATATTACCTTCTTTATTATTTTCATCATATCCTTTCTTAAACCATTCATATACATCTATCATTTGCATAGCTTCTAGCTGTCTTTCTGTTTTTTTCTTTCCAAATATAGAATGTACTAAAACATATGTAAATTCAAAATCACCTATTTTAAATTTAGCACCATATGGTTCCCTCATAAAAAAAATCTCTTTTTCTTTTTCTGGATAAAATTTTCCTTTCTTAAGAAGTTTTACTTTATCTATTCTATAAATATATGCAAAATATTCTCTATATTTTTTACTTCCAACTGCATAAGGTGATATATGATATCTCCATTCTATACCTGTTTGAGCTTTTAATTCATTAGTTAGTTTTTTAACTTCATCTTTTTTCATAACTTCTTGAATTCCTATTAAATCAAAAGAAGAAATAATACTTGCTATTCCTTCTATTTTTTCTTCTCTATATTTACTTTTCCATCCTAGATGTAAGGTATTAAAACTAGCAATATTTACAGTTGATCCAAAGGTCAATATATTAAAAATTATAAATACCACTATTAATTTAAAAAAACTTTTCATAAACTTTCCTCCCTTATTTTTTTAAAAAATTTTACAATTTATCGTCATTTTATTTAATTTAAAAAAACCTAGAAAATTTTAATTTTCTAGGTTTAAATTTATTTACTTAGCTCTCTCTACATATTTTCCTGTTCTTGTATCTATTCTAATTAATTCGTCCATCTCAATAAATAAAGGAACCATTAATTCATAACCAGTTTCTATAGTTGCAGCTTTAAGTGCTTTTCCTGTAGTATCACCTTTTAATCCAGGCTCTGTATAAGTAACTTTAAATACCATGTGATTTTCTAATTCTACTCCTACTGGTCTACCTTCATAAAACAAGATATCTATAACAACCTCTTCTTTTAAATAGTTAACAGCACCATCTAAATCTTCTTTTTGTAATCCAATTTGCTCAAATGTTTCTTGATTCATGAAGTTATATTCTCCATCATCTTCATATAAAAACTGCATAGACTGTTTATCTAACATAATATCATTCATTATATCCGATGCCTTTACTGTATTTTCATTAACTCTTCCACTAATAAGATCTTTTACTTTAAATGTAATTTCTGGTGCTCTTTGTCTTTTCCCAGATGTTGATTGGAATCTTTCTGCCTTCAATATTAAAAAAGGTACTCCATCTACTTCAAATGTACTTCCTGCCCTTAGTTTATCTGCCGATTTCATTATTATTCCTCCATATTATTACTTCTTACGTTACTCTTTTTTATAATTTTTCCTTAAATAAGAAAACTCTACATAAACATCTTAAATAAATCACAATAGTCCCTTAAATTCAAAATTTTATACAAAAATTAAATTTTAATAAAAATAAATATTAGGAAAAGAGTTAAAAAAGTTATTTTTTTAATTATACAATAATTTAGAAGAATCTACAAGATAAATAAGGCTTATTTATCTCTTTCATTAAAGGTTATTAAATCGTATATATCTTTTTTTATGTAAGGACTTCCTATTTTACTTTGAACTTTTTCCCATAATTCTTTAAATTTTTCAAAATCCATCCTTTTTATTATTATAATCGATTCTTTCAGGTATTTTATATCTGCTTTAGAGATTTCCATCCCATGGAGAAGATTTTTTTTAATTTTATAATAATTGTTTTGCTCTAGTTTAAAACTATTATAGTAAAATCCTAAAAATTCATCAGATAAGTTTTTTTCTTGATAAATAATTTTTCTAACTTCACTAGATATATAATCAATACTTAATTCTTTTTTTATCTGTCCTCTATTTTTCCCTTCAAACTCAAAAAAAGGTAAAAATACTTGATACATATGATAACTTCTTATAGATTTGGTAAATGCATACATCTTCTTTAAAAAAGGATGTAATTTTTCATTGGATTTAACTAATCCTTTATTTATTTCATATGTGCTTCCTAAATGAGGATATAATGTAATTGTAAAATCTTCTGAATGAACAAAATTAGTTATATATTCATCATATTTATTATTTTTTTTAAATTTTTTGATAAATTTTCTAGCTCTGATTAACTCTTCATAAATCATATTTTCATTGAAAAAATCATCTATAAAAACTTTAGGACTTATTATTAATTCATCTTTAATTTCACTTTTTTTATTAAAAAAAGGTAATAATGGTTTATCAATTATTGTAAATATACTCTCAAATTTTTTCTCTATATCTTCGTCTAATTTTAATTTAAATTCCACTTTAGATATTTTTTTTATACTCTCTTTATCTTTAATATAGTTATTTTTTTTTAAAATTTTAAAAAGGTATCCATAATAATAATTTTTTACTTTTTTATAAAGAATTTCATTGTTTTTTAGCGAAGGATATTTTTCTAATGCTATAGAATCAAATTCTATAAAATCTTCTAAATTTAAGATTCCTAATTTATTAATCCCAAGAGCATTCCAAGTATAAACCTTTGGAATTCCATAACCTTTTAAATCAGAGATTAAAGCAACATATTGAGCTATCGCTCCACCTAAAGAATGTCCAGTTAAAGATATACTTTTATGCTCTTTCTCTAAAATTTCTTTATAAAACTCAACCCCTTGTTCTAATTGTTTTGGTTTCCTATCAACACTTATTACGAAATCAGTTTCTATAAAATCTTTATATGCTTCTCCAAATGAACTCAATTCTGTTCCTCTATAAGAAATAACTATCTGTTTATTTTTTTCAAAAGCTATGGCATAAAAACCTGTTTTTTCTGTTCCTTCTCTGTAAGTATCATTCATTATTCCTATAATTTTCCACTCATATAAAAAAGCATGAAATGTTTTTTCAAATATATCACTTCCTCCATATGACCAAACTTCATTAGGAAAAGATAGTAATCTTTCTCTGGATTTATCATTTAAAAATAAAATTTCTTCCAATGTAAGACCTATATCTTCCTCTTTAAAATCACCATATGAAAGACCACTAAGAACTAAATAATCTAATTCTGTTATCATAATTCTACCACCTTAAAATATTAACTTTAATAAAACATATGTAACTATTATTCCAACCAAACTCCCAATAAAAACTTCTTTAGGAGAATGAATTCGACCTTCTATCCTAGACTGAGCTACCAAAAGAGCTATTCCAAAAGTCAAGATTGTTACTACTATATTTTCTGTGGCGTAAGATACTCCTACCCACATTCCAAAAGCTAAAGCAGAATGTCCACTTGGCATACCACCGTGTAGTAATTTACCTTTTTTATAATAAGATTTAATTATAAATACTACAATTATTACTACAAATAATACTAATAAAACTGTATCTACATAAGAATATTTCAACAATTTAAATATTTCAAAAGTGTCTTCCTTAATTTTTTTACTAAAAATTATATAACCTATAACCAAAGCATTTAGAGAAACAACTAGAACTGCTCCTGCAGCTACATCTTTAGCTTTTTTAGCAAGTGGATGATATCTACTTGTACTAATATCAACTGCCGCTTCTATAGCAGTATTCATTAATTCTGCAAAAAAGACAAGAGATATAGCAAATGATAGACTTTTTAAATCAGATCTTGTTACACCAAATATAAGACTTAGAATTACTATCAAAATAGCAGTAAATATATGAATCCTCATATTTTTTTCTGTTTTTATAGCTATAACTATTCCTTCTAAAGCATAGTTTACACTTTCGCTAAATTTAGCATTTTTAGTTATTTTTTTTTTCATAACTTTACCTCATCTTTTCTAAAATACTTAGCCTTGTCAGAATAAAAATAAAAATATTTACATATCTCTTCTATATCCATGCATTTCTAAAATTTCTTCCTCTTTTTTTCTCATTACCTCTTTATCTTCATCTTCTATATGATCATACCCTAACAAATGTAAGATCCCATGAGTTAATACATAATAAAATTCTCTCTTGAAACTATGATTGTAATCTCCTGCTTGTTCCTTAACTCTCTCTAAAGATATTACTATATCACCCAAAGTTAAATAAGGTCCAAATTGAAAGTCATCTTCATTATCTAAATAAGCAAAAGAAATTACATCTGTAGGTTGATCTTTTCCTCTATAATCCCTATTAACAACTTGAATATTTTCATTATTGGTAAGTAAAAGAGACATATAAATATCTCTTTCACTTTCATATTCATCTTCTATAACTGTTTTTATATAGTCTTCTACAGTTTCTAAATCTATAAATTCATTGTAACCTTCTATTCCTTTTGTTAATTCTACTGTAATATCCATACGATATTTCCTCCTTAAATGTCCCCTTAATAACTATTTTCTAATATAAACTAAAACCTAAAACCTTCAATTTTTTTATTGAAGGTTTTATAAAATAAAATATTTCAAAACTCATAATCATATAATTTTAACTCAAAAGTTATCATTTTTGTCCTGGATATTTTATCCTTACATGGTGTATACTCATGAGTACCTTTGTAAAACTTTTAATTATTATTTCAATTTCTTTAAATGTAAGATCAGCATCTGAAAGCTGTTGTTCTTCTATTTTTGAACCTATGATTTTTCTAAGCATCTTCTCTATTGTTACTGGAGTTTTTTCATCTAATGATCTCACTGCTGCCTCAATCGAATCTGCCAACATTATTACTGCTGACTCCTTACTTCTTGGTTTTGGTCCACTATATCTAAAGTCACTTTCTTCTAAAGAAGGGTTATTTTGTTTAGCTTTATTATAAAAATAAGCTAGTAAAGTGGTTCCCTGATGTTCATACATAATATCTCTTATTTCCTTTGGTAAATTATATTCTCTTCCCATCTCATCTCCATCTTTAGTATGTGATGTTATTATAAGGGTACTCAAAGTCGGACTTAAGTTATTATGTGGATTAATTCCATCAGCTTGATTTTCTACATAAAATTTTGGTCTTTTCATCTTTCCTATATCATGATAATAAGAAGCTACTCTGGCTAAAACATGATTTCCACCTATGGCTTCTGTAGCTTGCTCTGAAAGAGTAGCCACCATCATAGAATGATGAAAGGTTCCAGGAGCACTAACTGCTAATCGTCTAAGTAGAGGTTGAGACAGGTCCCCTAACTCTAAAAGTTTTATATTTGTTAAAATATTAAACGTCCTTTCAAAATATGGAAGTAAGGCTATGGTCAACATTCCTGTAAAAGCTCCAGATAAAAATAATGCCCCACTTTTAATTAAACTATCTATAAATTCCATATCCATACAAACAGCTATAGTTAATACTGTAAAAACTTTAGTCATTCCTATATATATCCCTGTATTAATAATATTAGTTCTATTTTTTATTTTCGTTACCAAATATAAGGAAACTATCAAACTAAATATTTCTATGACTAAATACTCTATATTAAAACCATTTAAAGGGACAGTATAGAGTATCAAAAATCCACCTATAATCAAACTACTCTTTATGTTTATTAAAATTCCCAAAAGAATAAATACAGTTTCTATGGGTAATATATATTTCCAATTTGGATCTACAACTCTAAAAGATATGATTCCTACAACAATAGATAACATTATAGCACTATAAATTTTTTTCTGCCTTATTTCGTCAAACATAAACTTCACACAAACATTTTTAAACATCACAGACAATATAAAAAGATAAATAAGTGTTCCCATAAATTTTATTATCTTACTAGTTTTCCCATAAAGCCCTGCATTTTTAAGTATCATAACCTTATTCTCAGGAACAACTTCACCTTTTTTTAAAATCACCGATCCAGCTTTTATACGAACCGATATATTTTTAACTTGCTCTATTTTTTTCTTTATCAATTCTTCAGTTTTTTCACTATCTAATATATAGTTTGGTTTTATAAAAGCTTTTATAAAGTTTCCTTCATATAGATCTAAATCCTCAATTGTTTCAAATATATTATCCAATCTCAATAAATTTTTATCTTGTTTTACTCCAGATTTATATAAAGTTTTTATATCTTTTAGATATTTATCTCTTACAATATCTATTTCTTTATCTGATTTTTCAAAAAGATATACAAAAAGTTTTAACGAAACCTTTCTATCAAATTCCTCTTCTATCTTTTTATAAACTAGATCTGAATCTGAATATTTTTTTTTATAATTTTTTATTTGCTTAAAAAAAAGTTCCACCCTTTCTAAAGTTTCTTCTTCTACATGTTCAACGCTTATATATTCTTTTTGAGAGTTTTCAAGTATTTCAGAAATTATTTTTTCTTTAGCGTCTCTATCATTATAAATAATATCTGTCGGAGCAATTATATCTTTTCTTACTACGTCTCCTAATTTCAGATAATCATTAAATAGATAAGTATTTGCACTAGCTACAGTAATCACTAAAATTAAGATTAAATATACTATTTTTTCGTTAACCACTTCTCTTGCGGAATATTCTTGATCTTTAATTTCTTTTTTTATTTTTTCTTTTTTCTCAAATCCAATTGTCAATCTTCTACCAAAAAGCTCAATTTTTTTCATTATTTGCCTCCAATATCAACTTATATGATATCATCTATGTTTTTTATATGAATATTTCTTGTTGGAATTGAGTCTATAAATAGACTTCCATATCGTTTTTTTATAATCCTATTATCTAAAATTGTTACTACACCTCTATCATTACAACTTCTAATAAGTCTACCTATTCCTTGTTTAAATTTAATTATAGCTTCCGGTATTTGATACTCCATAAAAGCATTTTTTCCTTCATCATTTAGATTTTCAATAATAGCTTCTACCACAGGATCACTTGGAACTTTAAATGGTAGTTTCACTATAATTACAGAACTAAGTTTGTCTCCTTTTACATCGACCCCTTCCCAAAATGATGCCGTTCCAAAAAGTACAGGATTGCTGCTTTTTTTATACATATCTACCAATTGATTTCTAGGTGCTTGTCCTTGAATAAATAGATCATACCCTTCATTTTCTAATTTATCTTTCAACATAAAATATAGATAATTTAATGTAGAATAAGAGGTAAATAATAAAAATGTATTTCCTTTTGTCCTTTTTATAAGTTTTTCTACAAAATCTTTTACTCCATCTAAAAAACCACGATCTGTTGGAGATGGTAAATTTTTCGGAATATACACCTTCATTTGCCTATCATAATCAAAAGGTGAATCTATAATCTTTTCTAATACATTTTCATGAAGTCCTATAGATTCTTTAAAATATTTAAAACTACCATTAATTGCTATAGTTGCAGATGTAAAAACCATATGTTCCAAGTTAGAGTATAAATTTTCATCTAGCTCATCACTTATTTTTAAAGGTGTCGCTACAAATTTTACATTACTTTTTTTTTGATTTAAGGATATCCAATAAATAAAATTTTTATCATCCATCTCCTTTATAAAATTATAATTAGAAAAGTAAGTTTCTAGTCTTTCAGTATATTTTATAAAATCACTTATTATTCCTGTTTCATCATCAACTTCTTTTATAACACGTGCTAAACTCTTTAATCTTTTCATATAAACATTAAAGGTCAAAAGCATCTCTTCTTCTAATTCTTTTAATGTACTCCAATGTTCCCAATGCTTTAATTCTTCTTTTCTCAATCGAAGACTCATATTTCCCTGTGCCTGTCCTGCAAAGGCTTCTATAACCTTTAAATAATATTCATTTCCACGATCAGCTAATTCTATATGCCGCGATATTAATTCTTCTATAATCTCCTTTTTTATAGAATCATATCCTTTATATTTTATATTTCTCAAATAATTTAACAACCCAGTATATTTACTAGAATCTTTTTTCTTTCCTAAATGATGAATATTGTTCATTGTCTTATTAAATGAATATTTAGACGCCTCATAAGAAAAATAATCTCTAGATACATTTTCTATATTATGAGCTTCATCAAATACTATCAAATCATAGTCTGGTAATATAGAATAATCTGTATTAAATCCTACTTCCTTTCGAATAGAAAGATCAGCAAAAAACATATGATGATTAGTAATCAAAACATCAGCTTTTTTTTTCTCTTCCCTAGATTTTAAAAAGAAACAGTTCTCTTTAAAAGCACATTTACTCCCTGCACAAATATCTGTTTCACTCATAAATTGTTCCCAAACTGTATAATCTACTTCAAATGGAAGTTCCCCCTTATCTCCGTGTTCAGTAGATTTAAACCACTTCAATATATAACTCACTTGATCTTTTTGAGAACTACTCATATCATCAATTTCCGAACTTCCTCCAACTCCTATATTAGCAGCCTTCCTGTTACATAAATAGTTTCCTCTACCTTTAACCAAAACATAAGTAAATTTTTCAGATAACAATTTTTTAACTATAGGAATATCTTTGTGAAGAAGCTGTTCTTGTAAGTTTATAGTATTCGTTGTGATTATTACTTTTTTTCCATTTTTTATAGCCCATTCTATACTTGGTATTAAATAAGCAAGAGTTTTCCCTGTTCCTGTTCCTGCTTCCACTACAACTTTAGTTTTACTGTTGAGTCCATCCTCAATATGTTTCGCCATATGAAGTTGTTCTTCTCGATACTCAAACCCTTTAAATATTTCTGCCAAAAGTCCTTTTTTCTCAAAATATGGACCAATATCTATTTTTTGAATTTCTGCATTATTTATTTCTACCATAACATAGATATCGTCTACGGCATTATTTACGATATATGAAGCCCCATCTTTTTGTTCAGAATACATTGAAGCTACAGCTACATCTGCATCAGACGGATATAAATAGCCTGAAGGATGATTATGGATTATTACTTCCCTTTTTTTCATCCTTTTAAGAAGTGCAGGAACCGATCCTTTATTTCCCCTTGCAATTACTTCTATATCATCTACTACTCCATCTTTATCTAGAATTCCTCGAAAGAATACCTCATTTCCATTAGCATTTACAATTTCTTCTTTCATTTTTTCTATTATTTTTTTTGAAATTTTTTCTAAAATCATTATATATTCACCTTCTATTTTAATATTATACCACAAAATAAAAAAAACATAATTTTTCATATAATCAACTAAAAAATTAACCCAACCATAAAGTAGTTGGGTTAAAAAATATTAACTAAACAAATATTAACAATTTTTTATTATTAATATAAAGTTTTATTTTATATACAATGGTTCTAAAAATTCAAAACCTTTATTTTTTCCTTTTATAGCTTCTATCATAAAAATTTTAGAAATTTTAGTATTTTTACTAAATATATTTTGTATTCTTTTTGGATAAAATCCAAACTCAGATAACTTATTTAACAACTCTATCATCCTTTCACTTCTATATATAAGGGTAATGCTTCCACCTGGTTTTAGAAGTCTCTTACTTTGAGCTATCAATTCCTCTAATTTTAAAGTAATCTCATGTCTAGAAATTGCTTTTATAGAATTATTATTAATTTTCCCATTAGAATTTTTCATATAAGGTGGATTACTAATTATATAATCATAAGTATTTCCTCTATTTAATTTTTTTATGTCTATATTAATAACCTCTATCTTGCCTGTAAGATTATTTTTTTCTATACTTCTTTTGGCCATTTCAGCCATTTCTTCTTGGATCTCTACAGATGTAATTTTATTTATTTTAGGATTTCTAGACAAAATCAATGAAATTATTCCTGTTCCCGTTCCTATATCTAGAATATTCCCACTTTTATCAGGAGAAAAAAATTCTGCTACCATAACGGCATCTTCCCCAAATCTGAATCCATTTTTTTTTTGTAAAATAACCATCCCATGGTCTAATGGTTCTAAATTTTCATCTATTTTCATTATTCTGCTTCTAATCCTTTCGCAGCTTTCTCTTCTGGTGTTTTTTTCTTAGATTTGTGTTGTTTTCTAGCTTCTTTTTTATCAAAACTTACTTCATCTAAATTTACTCTCATTCTTCCTTTTCCTTCTATATCTACATATAGATATTCATTTAATGGATTTATCCCAACAACTCTACCCTTTGTATTTTCTACTTTTACTGTTTGACCCATACTAGGACATTTTAATAAAGCATCAGCATATTGTTGATATTCATATTTTATACAACATAATAGTCTCCCACATGCTCCAGAAATTTTTGAAGGATTTATTACTAACCCTTGATCTCTAGCCATTTTAATAAGAACTGAATCAAATTTATTAATATAAATTCTACAACAAAGTTCCTTTCCACAGATTCCTAGACTTCCTAATATTCTAGCTTCATCTCTAACACCTATCTGACGCAATTCAATCCTAAGTTTAAATATAGTAGCTAGTTCTTTTACCAAGTTTCTAAAGTCTATTCTACCTTCTGCTGTAAAATAAAAAATTAATTTAGATTTATCAAAAGTAAATTCTGTAGCAACTAACTTCATAGGTAGTTCATGTTTTTTTATTTTTTCTTTTCCTATAATGTTGGCTTTTTCTGCCTCTATTTTTAGAGTTTCAAATTGTTGATTATCATCTTCTGTAGCTTTTCTAATTACTGGTTTTAGTGGTAATACCAAAGCTTTTTTACTCATCATTTTAGGAGCCATATACACTAGTCCAATTTCTTTACCTCTAGCAGTATCTACTACAGCTCTATCTCCTACCATATAATTAATCTCATCTACTACTTCAAAATAATATCTTTTTCTAGTTATTTCAAACATTATTCCTAAAATTTTATATTGTTTATCTTTAGAGCTTTTTTCTTCACTTAATTTTTTATTTTTTTCTTCCCATTCCTTATCTAAAAATTCTTTATTTAATTCTTCTTTTGCAACTTTCTTTTTTTCACAATTTTCATCACAAGGTTCTGTCCCGCACACAACAGGAGCAGGCATAGCTAAATCCTCTTCTTCTATTTTTTTTGGTTTTATTATTTCTTTTTTTATAACTTCTACTATATTCTTTATATCATTTTTTTTACTTTCTACTTTACCTTTATGATTTTCGTCTGTAACCTCTTTCTTTTTATTTTTTTTATTATTTTTTTCCTTTAATCTCATTGCCATTTTTTCTTCTATAGTCATCTTTTCTTCTATAGTTATATTGTTAGATTTATTCATTGTAGCCTGCTAACAAAAATCTATATAAATCTATACATTTTTGAATTTTCCTACTTCACCCTGTCTCGCCTTGCCGAAGCTACTACGATTTGTTATAACAGTCCATAGGCTTAAATTCCCGTCTTAGCCAACGGTACATATGAATATTAGCTTTTTAATTTGC
>DDQV01000076.1:0-876 GCA_002342785.1 Fusobacteriaceae bacterium UBA2433
TCCTTACTGTCAAATTTTTTTTTATTTTTAAATTTTTTTTGTACTATATTAAAACTATTAATCATATCTATTGGTATTGTGCCATTTCCAAGCATCTTCTACAATCATTTCAATATTTCTGCTTGGATTCCAATTTAAATCTTTTTTTATTTTAGAATAATCTGCTATTAAAGTTCCAGGATCTCCTGCTCTCTTATCAGTTATAATTTTTTTTATATCTTTTTTTGTGATTTTTTCAACTACATCGATAATCTCCTTAACTGAAAAGCCTGTTCCATTTCCTAGATTATATATGTTGCTAGACTTTCCATCTTCCAAAGCTTTTAAAGCTAAGATATGAGCATCAACAAGATCGGTTACATGGATATAGTCACGGATGCAACTTCCATCTTTAGTATCGTAAGTATCCCCATAGATAGAAATAAATTCTCTTTGACCTAGAGCTACTTGTAAAATTATTGGCAATAGATGGGTTTCAGGATTGTGAGCTTCTCCTATCTCTGCACTTTTATGAGCTCCTGCTACATTAAAATATCTCAAAACTATATATTTAATTTTATACGCTCTTTCAGTCCACTTTAACATTTTTTCAACAGTTAATTTAGATTCTCCATAGGGACTAGTTGGAGATGTTTCATCAGATTCTTTTATAGGAACGCTCTTTGGTTCCCCATAAACTGCAGCAGTAGAAGAAAATACTATTTTTTTTACATTGTTAGCGTTCATAACTTCTAATAAACTTCTGGTACCATCTACATTATTTTTAAAATATTTTAATGGTTTTTCTACACTTTCTCCTACCAAAGAAAAAGCTGCAAAATGAATCACTCCATCAATCTTATTTTCTTTAAAAACTATATCTAAAGCTTTTTCATC
>DDQV01000076.1:1031-13815 GCA_002342785.1 Fusobacteriaceae bacterium UBA2433
TCCTGCTCCACCACAAACTAATTTACTCATCTATTCCTCCTAAAAAAATTCTATCTATTCTAAGTTTTACTTTACTGTATTTAAAAACTTGATCATACCATCGATTCCAGTTTTATCTTGTTTAAATACCCCTGCATCTTCTAAAACTCTTTCAAAAACTTTTCCAACTTCAGTTTCAAAATTAGTTTTACCATCTTTTAAATTTTTTTCTATTACAGCACACCAATCATAGTGTTTTTTTAATGTTTCGTTATTTTTTACTAATTCTAAAAAGTTATCTTCTAAAACTATCTCCCTAAGGAGATCTAATTCAGATTTTAATCTTCCAGGCAAGACTGCTAATCCCATTACCTCGATCAAACCAATATTTTCTTTTTTAATATGATGTAGCTCACTATGTGGATGAAATAATCCTAATGGATGTTCACTAGTTGTTCTATTATTTCTAAGTACTAAATCTAATTGATATTTTTCACCTTTTCTCCTTGCAAGGGGGGTAATTGTATTGTGTGGTTCATCATTAGAATAAGCAAAGATACCAAGGGAGTCATCACTATATTCCCTCCAAGTTGTCAAGATCTTATCTCCTAGATATATTAATTTTTCCTTGTCACCAGTTAATCTAATTACTGACAGTGGCCACTTTAATATTCCTGCTTCAACATCTTCAAATTTTTCAAATGTTAATTTATGAATAACTTTTGCTTCTTCTATCGGAAACTTATGATATCCTCCTTGAAAATGATCATGACTTAAGATAGAACCACCTACTATTGGAAGATCAGCATTTGATCCTACAAAATAATGGGGAACTTGTTCTATAAAATTAAGTAAATTTGTAATATTTTTTTTATCAATTTTCATATCTCTATGTTCACTAGAAAAAATTATAGAATGTTCATTATAATAAACATATGGTGAATATTGTAAGTTCCAAGGATCATTGTTAAAATCAAATGGAATTATTCTATGATTTTGTCTTCCTGGATGGGTATAACTTCCTTTGTAACCTACATTTTCCTTACACAATAAACATTTTGGGTAACTAACTTTTTTAATTAATTTTGCTTTTGCTATCTCTTTGGGATCTTTTTCTGGTTTAGATAAGTTTATAGTAATTTGTAAATCACCATATTTAGTAGGTGTGATCCATTTTTTATTTTTAGAAACTCTATCTTTTCTAATATAATTACTTTTGTTAGAAAAATTATAATACCAAGTAGTGGCAGCTTTTATTCCATCTTTTATTTTGATCTCGTTAAATTTTTTAGTTACCTGTGATGGTTTTGGAATCAAAGTCCCCATTATTTTACTGTCTAAAAGATCTCTTTCAGTTATATTATCTTGTATTATATTGTTCTTACAAGCATAGTCTAATATCCCATCTAATATCTTACTTATATTATCTTGACTATCTATTTCATTAGATATTTTTAAATCATCTAAATTTAAAATATCCATCAATATATTTTTACTATATATCTCATCTTCTTTTTCTATAAAATTATTTCTAATACTATAATCTACTAAAGTATCTATTTGTTTTGATATTTCCATAATTATATCTCCTTCGCTCCCTCTCCTACCTTAACTTTATAAAATTCTCCATTCAATTTAGTTTTTTTAGTATATTTTTCTCCTACATTTTTAATAATTTGATCTATAAATTTATCTTCTACAATACTAACTGTACATCCACCGAATCCAGCACCAGTCATTCTAGCACCGACTACTCCTTCCTCCTCCCACAAAGATTCTACCATTGAATCTAGATATAAACCAGTTACTTCATAATCATCTCTAAGTGAGATATGTGATTCATTCATCAAAATACCAAATTCTTTTAATTTATTTTTTGAAAGAAACTCAACTGCTTTTGCTGTTCTTGCATTTTCATATACAGCGTGTTTTGCTCTTCTTTGCCTAACTTCATCTTTAATTAAATTTTTATTTTTTTCAAACTCTTCTATACTTAGTTCTCCTAAAGATTTAATATCTAATTTTATCTGAAGTTCAGCTAAGGCAGTGTCACACTCATTTCTTCTTTCATTATAAGCAGAATCGGCTAGGCCCCTTCTTTTATTCGTATTAGCAATTAATATACTATGATTTTCTAATTTTAATGTGACATATTCATAATCTAGAGTATTACAATCAAGTAAAATAGCTTTATCTTTTTTTGCCATCCCTACTGCAAATTGATCCATTATTCCACAGTCTACTCCTACAAAATTATTTTCAGCTCTTTGACTTAATTTTACAATCTCTACCATATTAATATCTAGATCAAATAAACTTTTTAATATAAATCCAGTCAATACTTCTAAGGAAGCTGATGATGATAGTCCTGCTCCATTTGGAATATTTCCAAAAAATAAAATATCAAATCCCCTATGAATTTTATAGCCTTCATCTAAGAATGTTTTTAATTCTCCCAGGGGATAGTCTGTCCATTGATCTTCTTTTATTAATCTATCTAAAGTAAATTCTAATATTCCAGCTTCTTTAAAATTTTCTGAAAATAATCTGATTTTTTTATCTTCTCTCAATCTAACAATTGCATATGTCCCAATTGTCAAACCACATGGGAAAACACAACCACCATTATAGTCTACATGTTCACCAATTAGATTTACCCTTCCAGGAGTAAAATATGCCTTAAAATAATTTTCCTTAAAGATCTCTTTAAACCTAGCTATCAATCTTTCTTTCATCTTTTCCCTCCAAATTTTTAGAATTTATTTTTTTACAAATAATTCATCGACTATCATAGTTACAGCTCCTAGAAGAGCAATCTTTGATCCTAACGCTATTTTTTCAACCTTTAAATTTTTTCTTGAATATTCCAAAGCTGATTTTTTTATCTCATCTTCTACTTTTTCTATAAAATCTTCTCTTTTTTCAACTAACTCACCTACAAGATAGATATATTCTGGATTTATTATATTAACTAAATCTCCCAACATCTTTCCTAAATATTTTGCTGATGAATCAACTATCTTTTGTACTTCACTACTTTTATTTGATAACATCTTGTTGATATTTTTAAATTTCAAGTTTTTTTCCATGGCTTTATCTAACATAGCACCGTGGGAGATATAAGTTTCTAAACAACCTAGTTTTCCACACCTACATCTTCTAGTAGAATTTTCTGAAACTACTATATGCCCAACTTCACCTGCAACTGAACGACTTCCATTTAATATCATATTATCAATTACAATTGAAGCTCCTATTCCAGCTGAAAGATTGATTAAGATAAAATTTTGATTTTTCTTTGTTGTTAGATAATTTTTTTGCCCAATGGCCATAGCATTTACATCGTTATCAACTTTTATATTAGTTTTGTATTTCATTTGTAAAAGTTTTTTTATATTAAAATCATTCCATCCATAATAGGGAGCATAGATGCTAATTCCATTTTTACTATCTACTAAACCATGAAAAGCTAAACCAATTCCACAGAGTGGTATATCTTGATTTTTTTTTATAAAATAATCAATCATATTTGTAATATTTAGCAAAACTTCCTCTTTTTGAACTTGTTTTGTTAGATCAATTTTTTTTATATTTTTTAGTTCTCCATTTAACGTTCCAATGGCTCCTTCTAAATATCCAGGTGCTAGATTAATTCCAATTACATATCCAGCTTTATTGTTTAATGTTAAAAGTACAGGTGGTCTTCCTCCACTAGTCGTTCCCATCTTCGATTCTTTTAAGATATTTTGTTCTATAAGTTTTTTAGTTATTTTCGTTATACTTGCAGGAGTTAAATTAACTTTTTTAGATATATCTGCCCTTGAAATCTCTTTTTCTTTTTTTATTAATTCTAATATTGCCAAATGATTTAAATTACTTATTTTTTCTAGCATAGCCTCTTCTCCACCTTTATTTCATAAGGTTTAATCTTATTTCCTTTAAACTCTAACTCTTTGTCACTATGATTCGAAATAAAAAAATAATCTTCATTATTTAAAGTTCTTTTATATATTTCTAAATTTTCTGGAGAATCTATAATATCTAGATCTAATCCCTCTATTATTTTATCAGATAAAAGATCCATTAACTTATTATCTAAACTACTTCCAATATAATAAACTTTTCCATTTTTAAATTTATTTTCAGTGACACAAGAATAATTTCTATAAAAATCATTATAGTTAACTAGCTCCTTGGCTGTTTCTAGTTTGAGTAGATCCCTCCAAACTTTAGCTTTAAAAATTTCATTGTTATATCTTACTTCTGTGGATATTTCCTCACCTAATGATTCGATCTCTTCTACCCTAGCTCCTACCATCTCTCTTAGAGAGCAAGGAATTGTTTCTTTAAAGTTGATATTATTATCTATATCTTTAATTCCAGCACGATATGTAAATACAATTCGTCCCCCATCTTCTAAAAATTTATCCAATCTATTTTTTAATTGATCGTCGACTATCATCAAGTTAGGAATTAAGATCACTTTATATTTTGAAATATCTCTAGAGGATGGAATAAGATCAATATTTAAATTTTTTCTATAAAAAGGTCGATATAGTTTTACTAATTCATCGTTGAAATTATAGGTAGAACTTTGTTTTTGAATTCTCCAAGACCTTACATTATCATAACTATATAAAATTGCTATATCTGATTTTATTTTTGAATTTATTATCTCTTTATGAGGTTTCATGTATCTTATAAATTCTTGAACTTCTTTATATTTTCTTCCATTTTTATTATCGTGATCGATTATTCCAAAACAAAATTGTTCTGCTCCTTTTGTCATCCCCCTCCATCTAAACCAAATCATATTGTTACATCCATGAGCTATTCCTTGATGAGCCCACATCTTAGCTTGATTAGGACGGGGTAAATATCCTATTACATCATGACCTTGAGCCCCCATTAATTGTTCTACAATCCAAAAATTATCATCTTTTAATCCCCTTATGAAATCAAGTGTCATGGCAATTTCTTCAGGAGGCATAGGTTCAACTAATCCTCCCCAAACAGGATAGTTATCATAAGATGCAAAATCTAAATCTTTAAACTGTTCATCATGATCAAAATATTTATTAAAAAATCCTCCTGAGGCATTGGTTGTAACTTTTTGATGTTCTCCCTTGTGAGCTTTCACAATATTAAATTGCTCAATAGCATAACGATTTAATGTAAATGATCTATACCTCGACCAATCTAATCTAAGTGATGGATTATGTGTTGTAATTGTAATTTTTGGAATTGGAATTTCATTGAAATCATTGTATGTTTGTCCCCAAAATATAGTTCCATATCTTTCATTTAATTCATCTATATTTTTATATTTATTTTTTAAAAATTTTTGAAAATCCATATGACAATTATCGCAATAACACATATCACTTCCCTCATGACCAAATTCATTGTCTACTTGCCAGCTTATAATAGCTTCTTCATCTTTATAGTGGGAAACTAATTTTTCTGAAATTTTTCTACTATAATCTCTATATGTTTTTGAAGTATAACAATATTGACGTCTACCACCAAATACTTTTTTATTTCCATCGATCTCTTCAGATAATATATCTGGGTGTTTATTTGCTAACCAAGCTGGAAATGTAGCAGTAGGAGTACCAAACATTATTTTAATATTATTTTTCTTAATTTTTTTTATAACCATATCAAAGAATGAAAAATCATATTCTCCTTCTTTTGGTTCCATCAAATGCCAAGCAAATTCACCAATTCTAACAATATTTACTCCCATCTCCTTCATCCTTGTTAGATCTTCATCAATCATATCTATATCCCAATGTTCAGGATAATAATCTACTCCAAAATACATATTCTACATCCTCCTTTTTTACTTTAGTTAACAAAGTGTTTCTTTTAAAAGGGAATATTTTTCCCTTTTATTTTTTTCATAAATTTTAATTTATTTCTATCTCTAACCACCAAGTATTAGTTGTATTTTTTTTTATCTTCTCTATCTTATCTCTTTTTATACCATCTTCTATACTGTCATAGATTCCTGTACAAGGTTCTAAAGCTATGTTATAATCTCCACGGTATCCACCTTGAGTTCTCCAAATTCCTAGATATGGAACTTTATCAGTTGGAACTCTAACAGTTACACTATCATTAGTTTTTAAATTAATTATTTTACTCCAAGATGTTTGCTGTAAAAAATAAAATTTTTCGCAGTTATTTTTATTTAAATTTTCAACCATAGAGAGATCGAATATCTCCTGATTTTTATCTATTGTATATGGATAGCTATACTCTTTCATATATTCTAAATGTGTACTAGATGACTCTAAACTTATTATTTTATCTAAATGATTTGGAACAACTATCTTTGTATTTTCATCACAATTAAGTAGCATATGAGGTGTCCAAATATAAGCTAGTTCATCACTTCCAAAATTAATTACTTCATAATCAATTTTAATTTTATTATCAACTAGATTAATTATTTTTTTTAAAGTATATTGAAATTTCTCACTTGTAACTTCTAAGTAAACTTTATTTTTTTTTATCTCTACCTTCCAAGGCATGGCCCATACTTCTCCATGATCAGGTATTTTAAGACCACTTCTATTTCCTTTTGGATAGATACACTCATCTATCGATGGAAAACATTCATCAAACCCACTTGAATCATATTCTGAAAAGATACTTCCATAATTTGGAACTTTCAATTTTTTTGAACTTTGAAATAGTATCTCCTTGTTATTTTCTTTATTAATAATAGAAATTATCTTTCCACCATAATCTGGTAATATTTTTATTTTTATTTTTTGATTTTCTAAGATCTCAAAAAAAATTTCATTTTCTTTAACATTTTTCAATTATAATCCTCCTTTCTGTTCTATTCTTATAATAAAAGTATAGTTTTAAACCTTAAAAAAGTCAATATTTTTTCATGAATATCATTTAGATTTTTTATTAATTTTCCCTATCTTTATTAACTTTTTTAATGATGTTATATATAAACCTTATTTATAAACTATTTAAACTATTTAGCTTTATTAATCTTTAATTTTTAAAAAATATATTTAAATAAAAAAAATCCTAGATTTAAATTAATCTAGGATTTTTTTTGCATATTTATTTTAAAAATTAATATAAAATTCCGTTTTTTCTATCTTATCAAAGGTTTCTAATTCATGGTTTCCTCTAAATTCAGCTGGTAATGTTTCCTCTACTTTGAAAAAATTTAAAAATTTTATTCCTGCTTTTCTGATTCTTGCCATTTTTAATCCCCCCTATTGATATCTTATTTATAAAGATATAATATCAGTTATTTCACTATATTAAAAATATATATATTAAATTGATTTTTTATTAATCATGATATTTATTAATAGTATATTACTATTTTAATCTTATAAAATACTATATAAATGGTATTTATATAAGGGTGATCATATACACTAAAGAAGAAAACTCCTCTTTATATTTTATATTTAAAGAAAAACATATAGAGATATATTATATATATCTACATAAATAAAATTTATTTTTATAAAAAAAAGCACCTTAAATTTATTAATCTAAGTGCTTTTTTATTATGAAATATAAATTTTTGTCGTCGTTGATTTTTTAGCTTTATATAAATTTTTATCTAACTCTAAAAAATAATCTCTTAAATTTTTTTGTGAGTTTAATTCTAAAATTCCAATACTAATACTAGTTTTATCTTTTAAATTATTGTAATATATATCTAATCTATCGATCTCATCTATAATTTTTTCAGCTAATTGAATTGCTTCTTCTTTAGAGATATCAGCTACTCCACAGAGAAATTCATCTCCTCCATATCTTCCAATTTTTCCAGTATTACAAAATAATTTTTTTAATGCTTTGGCAACTTTAATAAGAGATTCATCTCCTACGAAATGACCAAAGTTATCATTTACACCTTTGAAGTTATCAAGATCCATAAGATATAGAAATACTTTTTTCTTTTTTACAATAGCTTTCTTATAGACTTTTTCAAAAGATTCGTAGAAAAATCTTCTGTTATAGATCCCAGTGAGATCATCATATTTAGAATATTTTTCTAAAATTTTGTTTGCCATTAGGATCTTCTTATTTTGAATAGTATTATTAAGAGCAATCGTCATAAAAGGAATTAATTCTCTACAAATATCTAATTCTTCCATTGAGAAGGTATCTCTTTCATAAATTTGAAAAGTAAATGCTCCAATAACATCTTTTTCCAATATCAAGGGAGTAAAATAAGATGCCTTAGGAACTTTCCCTACAGAAACTAAGGTCTCTTTTCTAGTTTTTGATTCAAAAATATATTCTTTTTTACTTAAGACCGATTTTAATAACTTACTGGCACTTCCTTCACTATATAGGATATCTTTAAAATCTAATCTTTTATCGTCTTCAAAGAAAAAACAATCAGAAATTTTCTTTTCTTTAGGAAAATTAACTGCAATTCCGATAGTACAATCTCCATATCTATCTTTTAAAAAATTATATATCATTTTAGATATATCTTCAATTGAATTAGAAGAGACCAAAGCCTTTGTTATCTCCCTTATAAAATAAAGTATATTCTTTTCTCTCATTAATTTATGAGTATCTTTTGTATTATAACTAATCTTTTTTTTATGAATATTTTTTGTAAATTTATTTTTTTTCTTAAAATTCATAATAAACTCCTTTTCCCTCAAAAATTGTAAGAATAGATTATTTTAATTTGAAAAATATATAAAAAACTAGAAATATTACTATAAAAAAAAGTATGTATTTAGAAAATCCACCCTTTCTAGATGCTGATTTATTATTAATTCTAATTTTTCTTCTTCTTCTCATCTCCTACCCCCATATATAGTTTTCTTTATACAGATATTATATATTATATATTATAAATAATCAAATTTCTAAATGTATTTATAAGGTTTATCTTTTATAGAATTATTTTATCTATAAATTTATTATAAATAGCTGATTTATTGAACTATTTTTTTGTCTATGTTACAACACTTGGAACACTTTGGGTTAGAGATTCTGGTGAATATAGAGCACTCACTTATCAAGCTTATAATTCTGGAAAAACTTATTTAAATAATATTGCTCAAGATAAAGAAAATATTGGTAAAAAATTAGCTGTTGTTTTAGATTTAGATGAAACAGTTTTAGATAATAGTGCATTTGCAGCTTGGAAGGCTGTGAATCATAAATTATTTGATTCTAAAGATTGGGAAAGATGGGTAAAGGCTGAAGAAGCAACAGAAGTTCCAGGATCTATAGATTTTATAAAAACTGCAAAAGAATTAGGTATGGAAGTATTTTATGTTTCAAATAGAGAAGCTAGTCTAACAAAACCAACGATAGAAAATTTAAAAAAAATTGGAGCTTTATTTGCAGACGAGGAACATGTTTTATGTAAAACAACTACGTCGAATAAAGCACCAAGATTAAAAAGTATTGAAGATAAAGGTTATAAAATAGTTTTATTAGGTGGAGATAATTTAAATGATTTTGATAGTGTAGTTCATCACAAATTAAATATAGATAGAAAAAATCATGTAGAAGATATGAAAGATGAATATGGAACTAAATTTATAGTTTTACCCAACCCCGAGTATGGTGGATTTGATAGTGGGATTATAGATGGATATTATAAGTTGTCAACTAGTGAAAAGATAGAAGCAAGAAAGAAAATAATTAAACCATGGGATGGAAAATAAAAAAAAATGAGAGTTAGTAAATACTAATTCTCATTTTTTTAACTTTATATATTTTTTAAATTTCTTTTTTAAGAGTTCCTATTATACCAGCTGTTACAAGGGAACCTATAATTACAGAAAGTAGATACATCATAGGATGAGTTATGATTGGTAAGACAAATAATCCACCATGAGGAGCAGGTAGTTCTGTACCAAAATACATAGCTAATCCTCCTGCTAAAGCAGAACCAATTATGCATGCAGGAATTATCTTTAATGGATCCGCTGCTGCAAAGGGTATAGCTCCCTCTGTTATAAATGAAGCTCCTAATATAAAATTAGTCTTACCTGAATTTATTTCATCTTTTGTAAATTTATTTTTAAATAATACAGTTGCTATGGCTATTCCTAATGGTGGTACCATTCCACCAGCCATAACTGCTGCATGGGGAGCATAATTTCCAGAAGCAATAGCTGCAATACCAAAAGTAAATGCTGCCTTATTAACAGGCCCACCCATATCGACTGCCATCATTCCACCTAAAACTATTCCTAAAACTATTAAATTATTGGTTCCTAATCCATTAAGAAAAACTACCATTCCATTGTTTATAGAAGCAATTGGTCCTAATATAATCGTCATTATTCCACCTGTTAGAAATAATCCTAATACAGGAAATATTAATATTGGTTTTAATCCTTCCATAGATTCTGGCATATTAGAAGTTGCTTTTTTAATAAAATTAACAACATATCCACCAATAAAACCTGCTAACAATCCACCTAAAAATCCGCCACCATTAGAATTGGCCATCATTCCACCAACCATAGCAGGCATAAATCCAGGTCTATCTGCAATACTCATTCCTATAAAACCAGCTAAGATTGGAACCATAAGTGCAAATGCTCCACCTCCACCTATATCCATTAAAAATTTTGCAAATTTATTAAAAGAGGGATCTGTAGGATCAAAAGCTTTTATTCCAAACATAAATGAAATAGCTATTAAGATTCCTCCACCTACAACAAATGGTAACATATTTGAAACTCCATTCATTAGATGTTTATAAAATCCATTTTTTTTAGGAGTATTTTCATTATTAGATTCTTTTTTTTGATTTGATCTATATATTGGAGCTTTAGGAGCATCTTTGATTAATTCTTCCGGTCTTTTGATAGCATCTTTTACAGGAACGATAAGTACATGTTTTCCATTAAATATATCCATCTCTACAGCTGTATCAGCTGCTATTATAATGCCAGAAGCATTATTGACTTCATCTATTGTAAGTTTATTTTTAATCCCTGTAGATCCATTAGTTTGTACTTTTATATTTATTCCCATCTCTACAGCTTTTTTCTTAAGTGCATCTGCTGCCATATAAGTATGAGCTATCCCTGTAGGACACCCAGTTACTGCTAATATACTTTTATTTTTTGCTTTTACTTCTAAATTAATATCATCTTCTTCTATATCTTTTTTATTTATTAAAGAGATAATTTCTTTAGGAGTTTTGGCATTTAAAATAGAATCTTTAAAGTCGTCATCAATTAAAAATGTAGTTAGTTTAGATAATGTTTCTATATGGGAATCACTTGCATTTTCAGGAGCTGCAATCATAAAAAATAAATTACTAGGTTCATCATCTAAAGATTCGTAATCTATTCCATTTTTTGAAATTCCTAATACTAAAGATGGATTTATTACATATTTAGATTTTGCATGGGGGATAGCTATTCCTTCTTCTAATCCTGTCGAACTCTGTGTTTCCCTTTTTAAAATATCTTTCATATACCCATCTAAATCACTAATATTATTATTTTTATAATGTAGTTCACATAGTTCCCTAATAACTTCATTCTTGTTTACTCCTTTTAAATCTAAAGTGATACTGTTTTCATTTATTAAATCTGTAATTTTCATATTTTTCCCCCTTTTTATCTATAATAAAATTAAATATTTCTTTTTAACTAATTTATATTTTTTTTACTGTTATCTCTTTTAATAATTTTTCTGCTTCTATCTTAGTACATAAATTTTCTGAAAAAGCAGAGGCACTCCCACATGCAATACCTAATTTAAACGCTTCTACAATATCTAAATTTTTATAGATACCATAGGTAAATCCTGCGACTAAAGAATCTCCTGCTCCAACAGAATTTATTAATTTTCCCTTTGGAGCATCTGCTATATATGAACAATTTGGAGTTATTAGAAGAGCGCCATCTCCAGCCATAGATACAATTATATTCTTAGCACCTAGATCAATTAATTTTTTCCCATAAAATATTATATCTTCTATAGATTTTAATTTTACATTAAAGATATCACCTAACTCATGATTATTTGGTTTTATCATATATGGTTTTCCTTTTATTCCCTCTAAAAGGGCCTCATCTTTTGCATCTAAAATAATTTTTACTCCATGAGGTAGAGTATCCATAATATCTTTGTATATACTTGATGTTATAGATTTTGGAACGCTACCAGAAAGAACTAAAGTATCTTTAAATGTTAATAATTTTAATTTTTCTTTTAATTTTTCTAATTCTTCTGATAATATTTTTGGAGAATTACCATTTATTTCGCTTTCATTGCTACTATCTTTCATCTTAATATTTATTCTAGTATCACCATCGACTTCTATAAAATTATTATTTATATTTTTTTTATCTAATGATTTTTTTATAAAATCTCCTGTAAATCCTCCTATAAATCCTAAAGCTGTATTAGGTGTTTCTAAATTATTTAGAACTTGACTTACATTTATTCCTTTTCCACCTGGTAACTTATATTCTGATTTTGTTAGATTTATATTTCCAGGGATAAAATTTTCCATGTTTATTATATAGTCGATAGATGGATTTAATGTCAATGTGTAGATCATTCTGTAACCTCCTCAATTGTGTCTATCTTGTAATATTTTTCATCTGTAATTTTATTTGTAATTATTTTTACCTCTTCTAAATTTCTAAATTTTGCAAATGATATTCTATTAAATTTAGTATGATCTGCTAAAATATATGAAACTTTAGATTTTTTTATTATTTTTTCTTTTATTAGAGCTTCCTCAGGATCTGGAGTTGTCAACCCAGCTTCTATATCGATAGAGTTTACACCACTAAATGATATA
>DDQV01000147.1 GCA_002342785.1 Fusobacteriaceae bacterium UBA2433
CTCTCATCATTACTCCCTATATAATTTTTTATTTTTATTATTTTATCGGATATAATCTTTACTTTTAAAAAATGAAAAACTATATCAGAATAGTACATAATAGTCTATTTTTTTAACTTCAATATCAATAGTATATAATAAATATTTAATATTTTAAAGTATTTTTTAACTTCTATACTTTTTAATATTTTATTTATAATTAAATTTTAGTTAATAATTGAAACTAAATCGATAAGAAATATTAAAAAATATTTTAAGAAAGAATTTAACTCTGAGAATATCAAAGCACCCTCTGTATAAATCTACGACAACAAATTATTTTTGCTATAACTTTTCGATTTTATTGGTAGCTAAAGAAAGGAGATAGATTCTATTAGAACCTATCTCCTTTATATTTGATGATCTCTTTGACAAAATTTATCATCCTTTGTTTTTTATATTATTTTTCCATCATCTCTTTGACTGTATCTCCTAGAATTTTCATCCCAGTATTAATCATCTCAGAATCAACATTTGAATAGTTAAGTCTAAGTGTATTTTCAATCTTTTCCCCTGCATAAAACGGAATCCCTGGAACAAAAGCTACATTTTTTTCTACAGCTTTATAGAATAGATCCATAGCACTCATATTATTTGGTAAGGTCATCCATAAAAACATCCCACCTTCTGGTCTTGTAAACTCAACTTCTTTTGGAAAATATTTTTCAATTGCATCTATCATAGTCTTTCTTTGCTCACCATAAGAATCAACAATTGTTTTAATATGATCATCTATATTATTATCAATCAAATATTGATACATTACCCTTTGTGTAAAATAGTTTGTATGAAAATCTGCCGCTTGTTTTGCAACTACTAATTTTTCAATAAACTCTTTTTTTGCATAGATCCATCCCATCCTAAAAGATGGTGACACAATCTTTGAAAAACTTCCTAAAACCATGGTATTATCATAATATTTTTTCATAGATGGAACTGGTTCACCCATAAATCTCAATTCTCCATAGGGATTATCTTCTATTAAGATCATATTTTGTTTTCTTAAAACCTCTGCTGTCTTTTGTCTTTTTTCAGCACTGTAAGTTATTCCTGAAGGATTTTGAAAATTTGGAATAGCATAAAATAACTTTATCTTGTTTTCATCTACAACTTCGTTTAAACTATCGATATTTGGACCATCATCCTCTAAAACAACTTCACAAAAATTAGGTTGGTACACAGAAAAAGCCTCTATCGCCCCTAGATAACTAGGTTTTTCTACTAAAACATTTTCTTCCTCATTTACAAATGTTTTTCCAATAAGATCTAAACCTTGTTGGGATCCACTAGTTATAAGGATCTCATCTGAACTCACATCTATCCCTTCTTTATCTTTATATCTTTTAGCAATATATTCTCTTAATGGTAGATATCCCTCTGTAATACTATATTGAAGAACGTTTGCTCCATCATCTTCTAGAACTTTATTACAGGCATTTTGAATTCCTTTTATTGGGAAGAATTTTGGATTTGGAAGTCCCCCTCCAAAAGATATTACTTTTTCATCTGCTGCGAGCTTAAATATATCCGTTAAAAAAGATTTAGGAATATTTTTGATTCTTTTTGAAATATATCTTTCCATAATTACCACCTTATTTTAAAAATTTCATAATATTTTTTCTTGTCCATCAAGAGTTAACACATTTATTTATTTGATAAATATTATATTCTTTATATCAATTTTTGTCAATTTTTTTATAACTAAAGTCCAATATTTTAAACAAATTTATAAAAATTAACAACATATCCTCTATAATAAAATAAATAAAATATTTTTTAAGTAGTATCTAACAATTTGTCGAGAATATATAAGATTTTTTTGTTATAATTAATTATTGGAATTTTAATTTTATTTTTTTAGCATATTATTTATATATTTAACAAGGAGGAGTATCATTATGACTTATTCACCTGGTTTATCATCTGCTTTTAATAATACGAAAAATAGGAGTGACAAACTTTCACCTCAATCGGGAATGTGTTCTCTATGTACAGAAGATTGTGTTGGAACTTGTGAACTTGGATTGGCAGCAATTCTTGGAGCACTAACAGTTTATCCTACAACTACAGGAACAAATCAAGTTGGTTCTGAAAAAGATTATCCCATTGATTATTCTCATTTTAATATTAATGGTCATGTCTTTGGTGCAGTTGGTGCAAACCCTACCTATGAAGAAGCAAATATTTTTAGTGTTAACTTAGAGAAAAAATTTGGAAAATTTAATCCTGTAAAGATGACCATGCCAATAATTTTACCTGCACTGATTAAATTAAATTGGGAAGATTATTTTGCAGGAGCAGCCATGGCTGGAGTTTGTTGTGTAATTGGAGAAGATGCAAGAAATAAAGACCCTGAGTTAGAGATAAAAGATGGAAAGGTTGTAAAGTTTCCTGCTTTAAAAAATATGTTAGACGCCTTTAGAAAATATGATCGTGGTTATGGACAAATTATTTTACAATGTAATGTAGAAGATAATTTGATGGGGGTTCCTGAATATGCAATAAAAAATGAAAATGTAGAGGGAATTGAATTTAAATTTGGTCAATCAGCTAAGGGTACTCAACCAGTAAATAGATTAAAAAATATTGATGAAGCTTTACAAAAACATAGATTAGGAAATTTTGTTCATCCAAATCCTACCGATCCAGAGATTATAAAAGCTTATAAAGATGGGGTCTGTCCTAACTTTTATGTATATAGTAGATTACCTTTATGGGATGAAAAATATTTAATCCCACGTATTGAGGAACTTCGAAATTTAGGTTTAAAAAATGTTTATTTTAAGATGGCTGGATACGACGAAACTGATTTAGAAAGGGTAATTCGTTTAGGAAGTAAAGCTTCTATAGATATGATTACTTTTGATGGAGCAGGAGGAGGTAGTGGATATAGTCCTTGTAAGATGATGAATGAATGGGGTCTTCCTACTGTATTGATGCAAAATATAATTTCTAAAATAATTAAAAAATTAAAAAAAGAAGATATCTGGATTCCAGCTATTACTATGACTGGAGGTTTTGCTTCAGAAGATCATGTATTTAAAGCTTTAGCTTATGGGGATGGGGATGTTACAGCCATTGGAATTTGTAGAGCTGCAATGGCAGCTGCAATGAGTAGTAAAAAAGTTGGGGAAATGATTAAAGAGGGAAATATACCAAATCATTTAAAACAATATGGTAATACTATAGATGAAATTTATGGAGATTTAGCTGACCTTCGAGCTATCTATGGTAAAGAAGCTAATAATTTCCCTCCAGGAGCTATTGGTGTATTTTCTTATTTAAATAAAATTGCTTTTGGTTTAAAACATTTTGCGGCACTCAACAGAAAATTTAATATCGATCTTTTGGATAGAAATGATCTTATTCCTTTAACTAGAGAGGCTCATGAATTATTAAAAGGGTCGCTATTTGGTGAATAAAGATTAAAATTAAATAAAGAAAGAAATTATATTTTAGACTGTAATCTATAGCCTAGACACTGAAAAAAGTGTCTAATTCATAGATTATAGTTTATTTTTTTATCTAATATTACTTCACTATTCTATTTAATATTTGATTTATAGCGTTCTGTCTATAAAAAGTGTGTTCTAACATTCTTGACGGTAACAACTTCAAGGAGGGATAAATTAAAATTCTAACATTTTATTTATAGGAGTTGATCCTTATGTTTAAACTTTGATATTCCTAAATAATAAAAAATTGAGTTCTATTTTTTATTATTGTATAATGTTTTTATAAAAAGGAGGATAAATTATGAGTATCATTTTAGAAATCCAAAATAAATATAATTCTCTAACTCAAAAAGAAAAAGAATTAGTTGATTATATTTTAAAAAATAAAAATGAAATAAATAATATTAGTATAACTACGTTATCAAAAGAAATAGGAATATCACCATCAACAATTACACGATTTTCTAAAAAAATAAATTGTGATAGCTTTGTAGACATGAAGATGAAGTTAAATTTATTAAAAAATAAAGTTAAACTAAAAAAAAGTGATGACATTTTTTCAAATGTACATAACTATTATACCGAGACAATTAATAGTGCTAAAAATTTATTGACAGATAGATCAATTTATAATCTTGTTGCTGAAATCAAAAAATCAAATAAAATTTATATTTACGGTGTCGGAAGTTCTGGTTTATCGGGACAAGAAATGATGCAAAGGTTATTAAGAATGGGATTTAATGTCCATTGTATAACAGATTCTCATATGATGATAATTAATAGTGCTATCGTATCTGCTGAAGATTTAGTTATAGGAATTTCAATTTCTGGTGAAACAAAAGAAGTCATAAATTCACTGAAAGTATGCAAAAGAAATAAAGCAAAAACTATCGGAATTAGTGGTTCTAAAGAAGGTCATATGAGTGAATTTGTAGATGAATTAATTATTGTTCCCAATACATCTTTTATTGGCAATGAAACTTTTATAAATACTCAATTTTCAACGATGTATCTATTCGATTTAATTTCTATGCTATTATTAAATGATTTAAAATTGAAAGAAAAAATGCAAAAAACAATTGATATAATTGTAAATCCTAAATTTTAAATTTTTAAGTTAAGCTTTTGCTTAACTTTTTTTTTAGAAAAATTATTGAAGATATAGAAAAATTATGGTAATATCCTATTAAGTTGAAAATAATTTTCAAACTTATAATTAAAATGAAAAAAATTTTAAAAAATCAAAAGGGGGATGAAATGTTTAAAAGTTTACAAAGAATAGGAAAATCATTTATGTTACCAATAGCTATATTACCTGCTGCAGGTCTACTCTTAGGAATAGGTGGAGCTCTGTCTAATAAAATAACTGTTCAGACATATCCGTTTTTAAATATTCCGTGGTTACAAGGTATATTTAAAGTAATGTCAGCTTCAGGAGAAGTTATATTTGTTAATTTAGCATTAATAATGTGTATAGGTTTATCAGTAGGATTAGTAAAGAAAGATAAAGGAACAGCAGGGTTAGCAGGAGCCGTGTCTTTCTTAGTTATGAATGCTTCTATTAAAGGGATGATTTCTGCTTTTAATTCAAATGTAACTTCAATAGATACCGGTGTTGTAGGAGCTATAGTTATTGGGGTAACTGTTTCATATTTACATAATAAATATAGGGACATTCAACTACCAGCTATTTTGGGATTCTTTGGAGGATCTAGATTTATTCCTATAGTATCTTCATTTGCAGCTATTGGTATTGGAATGATATTTTTTATTATTTGGCCTACATTTCAAGGATGGTTAATAAATACAGGAAATACTATAGCTGATTTAGGATTATTAGGAACATTTTTATACGGTTTTTTACTTAGGCTTACAGGTGCGATAGGATTGCATCATATGGTTTATCCATTATTTTGGTATACTGAACTTGGTGGTGTGGCTGAAGTTGCAAATAAAACAGTAATAGGAGCTCAAAATATTTTCTTTGCACAACTTGCTGATCCAAATCATACAGGATTATATACAGATGGAACACGTTTTTTTGCAGGACGATTTGCCACTATGATGTTTGGATTACCAGCAGCTTGTTTAGCGATGTATCATTGTGTCCCTACAAATAAAAGAAAACTAGCAGGAGGACTGTTACTAAGTGCTGCAATCACATCATTTTTAACAGGTATTACAGAACCAATAGAATATATGTTTTTATTTGTTGCTCCTTGGCTTTATGTTATCCATGCTTTATTTGATGGGCTTTCATTTTTAATAGCAGATTATTTAAATATTTCTATTGGAAATACTTTTTCTGGAGGATTAATAGACTTTACTCTTTTTGGAATTTTACAAGGAAATACATTTACAAATTGGATATATGTTTTATTTGTAGGACCAATTTGGGGGATGCTATATTATTTCACTTTTAAATACCTAATCATTAAATTTAATGTAATGACACCAGGAAGGGAAGAAGGAAACGAAGAGATAAAGGTTGTCACTAAAGAAACTTTACAGGAAACTTCAATAGAAGTATTGAAGGCATTGGGTGGAAAAGAAAATATCGATGAATTAGATGCGTGTATAACTAGACTGAGAGTATCTGTAAAAGACGTTTCAAAAGTTGACAAAAAAAGAATTAAAGAATTAGGTGCTACAGGAGTATTAGAGGTTCAAGGTGGGGTCCAAGCAATTTTTGGTGCCATGGCAGATCCTATAAAACAAAGAATAAATGAAATAATTGAATAATAAAGGTGGTATAAAATGAAAAAAGGATTAATTGTGTCTTGTCAAGCTCTCAAAGAAGAGCCGTTACACAGTCCATTTATAATGGGTAAAATGGCATTAGCAGCTAAAATGGCTGGAGCTGTTGGAATAAGAGCAAACGGTGTGGAAGATATCAATGCTATTAAAAAAGAAGTAGATCTACCAATAATAGGAATAATAAAAAAATATTATGATGGTATGAAATCGTATATAACTCCAACTGAAAAAGAATTAAAAGAGTTGATAGAGGCAAAAATTGATATTATTGCACTAGATGCAACATTTGATGCAGATTTAGAGTTATTAAAATCATTAAAGTGTTTATATCCGAATCAAAAGTTTATGGCGGATATATCAACAGTAGAGGAAGGAGTTAGAGCTGAAGAATTAGGTTTTGATTATATTGGGACTACATTAGTGGGGTATACTGATCAATCAAAAGAATTAAATAATTTTAATGTCTTAAAAAAACTAATAGAGATTTGTAAAACTCCAATTATAGCAGAAGGAAATTTTGATACTCCTGAAAAAGCAAAAAAAGCTTTAGAATTAGGTGCACATACTGTAGTGGTTGGTGGTGCAATTACAAGACCTCAATTAATAGCAAAAAAGTTTGTAGATGAACTCAATACAATTAAATAATATTAATAATAAAGTCTGGAATAAAATCCAGACTTTTCCTCTTCTTATTCTGTACTAAATTCTTTAAAATAACTTCCTTTATAAAGTCCAGTCTATCTCTGCCATCAAAGATCATGAAGCAACGATCCTCCTTCTAGAAACTCTCAACTCCTATAATAAATTTAGGAATTCCCTCTTAAAAAATTATTGAATTTTTAAATTTGTACAAGTCTAGTTAATAATTTCTAGAAGAACAAAATTATCTCCTATATGATATTCTTTTTTAGTTATATTAAATCCCATATCTTCAATAACATCTATAGTTTTTCTATTTAGATGACATCCCATGGCTATTTTTTTCCACACAGGAGTCAAGATATCTTGGATAACTGCTAAGATTTTATTTTTATGTTTTACATGTTCTAAAACTAAGATCTTTCCCCCTTCCTTACAAACTCTTCTAATTTCTGAGAGGGATCTTTTTGGGTCAGGTATTGTACAAAGAACTAACATCACAACTACTGTATCAAATTCATCATCTTTAAACTCTAAGTTTTCTGCATCTCCTGAAATAACTTTAATTTTTTTGTTATCTATTTTCTTTAAAGATTCTGTCCTTAATCTTTCATCTGGTTCTATCGCAACAACATCATGACCTTCATACAATTCAAAATTTACTCCTGTCCCTGATCCAATCTCTAAGATTTTTCCTTGAGCTTTAGATAACAAATTTTTTCGTAATCTATTCAAAAACTTTTTTTCTATAGGATCCATAAAAAAATCATAACAACAACTGTCTTTCATTATTCCTCCCTTTTTAGCTCTAAAAAATTAAGAAGCTCAAGTCCTGTAAGATACAAAACTCAAGCCCTTAATTTTTTTATTTAAAATAATATTAAAACTAATTTGTTTTCGCTATTATCTCTATCTCAACCCTTCTATTTTTTTCCCTTCCTTGTAGAGTAGAATTAGAATCTATTGGATATTTAGATCCAAGACCTTCTGTTGTTATTCTTTCTGTTGCAACCATTCTTGACTGAAGATACTTAGCTACACTATCTGCTCTATGTTTTGATAGAGTCATATTATAAGAATCTTTTCCTGTGTTATCTGTATGTCCTGAGATAAATATATTAGTTTTATTATATTGATTCATTACTTTTGCTACAGAATCTAATACTTCATAAAAATCACTATTTATATCTGCACTACTAGTACTAAAAGTTAAGTTTCCTGGCATAACTAATTCTAACTTATTATCTGTTCTTTTTATAGAAACTCCTGTTCTTTGAAGTTCTGCTCTAAGGGCTGCTTCTTGTCTATCAAAATAATAACCAACACCTGCTCCTGTTAATCCACCTAGTGCTGCTCCTGTCAACGTAGCTTCTGTGTCTTTCCCTGCTATTTGTCCAGCTACTGCTCCTGCAAGAACTCCACCTAAGGCATATTTACTAGTCTGATTAAATTGCTTCTCACTTGTATAAGGATCAACACTTTGGCAACCTGCAATTGCTATAACACATAATAATAGTATTATTTTTTTCTTCATAATAAACCACCTTATTTATAAAAATTTCTCATTTAGAGATCTTTATATTATATGCCAAATTTCCCTTTAATTCAAGAATTATATCTTTATTTAATATATAAAATAGTCCAACTATCAAAAGATAATTGGACTAAACATTAATTTATTTTTTTAAACCAGAAATATTATCTAAAACTTTTTTTGAATGATTTATAGCTTTTTCAAAAGAATCATGAATATTATCTTGACCAATCAATGAAATTAATTGATGTTTTTCAAAATCTTTTAAAACAGATTCATTTACACCTGATAAAATAATAGCTACATTGGAATCTTTTAAAAGTTTTGCAACATCTTTAAGATTTTCTAAACCTGTGTGATCGACAAAAGGTACATGACGCATACGTATTATCAAAACTTTACTCTTAAGTCCTATTCTTTTTATTACTTCTGTATATTCTTTTACTGAAGCGAAAAAAAGTGGACCGCTAATCTCATAAATAGATATATCCTCAGGTAGATTTGAATAATCTTCTATTAGATCACTATCAATTTCATGGGGAATCTTTCCATTTATATCAGACATTCTTTTCATAAACAATAAAGCAGATAAAACAATTCCAACCTCTATGGCTGCTGTTAGATCAACTAAAACAGTTAATATAAAAGTAGATAATAAAATAATAATATCAAAGATAGATCCCTTAAGGATAGATCTAAAAGAACGCCATTCACTCATATTATATGAAACTACAATCAATATTCCTGCTAGACAAGACATAGGAATAAGTTTAGCCCATTTTCCAAATAATAACATAATCAACAACAAAGTTATTGAATGAGTAATCCCTGCAATTGGTGTTCTTCCACCAATATTTACATTGGTAGCAGTTCTCGCTATAGCACCTGTTGCTGGAATTCCACCGAAAAAAGGAGTAACTATATTTGCAATCCCTTGAGCTATAAGTTCAGTATTAGATCTGTGATTTCCACTTATCATCCCATCTGAAACGACAGCCGAAAGTAAAGATTCTATACTTCCTAATAGTGCTATAGTAATAGCAGGACCTATATATATCCCTAGATCACTAAAATTAAAAGTTGGAACTACAAAATTAAAATGATTTGGAATATCCCCAAAAGATGATTCGATTGTAGTAACAGGAAGATCAAATAATTGTACTCCAACAGTCATTATTACAATTGCAATAAATGAACCAGGTATCTTACTAGTTATTTTTTTTGAAAAAATAGATATTAATATGGTAATAACCGTGAGAATAACAGCGATCTTATTGATATCTCCCATATGAGAGAAGTAGATCTTCCATTTTTCAATAAATTCTGATGGAACTTGATCAATATTTAAACCCAATGCATCTTTTATTTGTGTAGAAAAAATAACCAATGCTATTCCACTTGTAAACCCAATAATTAGAGAACTTGGAAAATATTTTAATAGTCCGCCTAATTTTAATAATCCAAATACTATTAATATTATTCCAGCCATAATAGATGAAATAATCAAACCATTAATACCATATCTTTCTACAATTCCATATACAATAACAATAAAAGCTCCAGTTGGTCCACCTATTTGTACCCTACTACCTCCCAGTAATGAGATAAAAAATCCTGCAACAATTGCAGTTATTATTCCTCTTTCTGGTGAAACGCCTGAAGCTACTGCAAAAGCAATAGCCAGAGGTAATGCAACAATAGCAACTACAATTCCAGCTAATATATCTGAAGTAATTTGTTTTTTACTAAGTCCCCCTTTTAATAAAGTAAATAATTTTGGATTAAATACGTGTTCCATTTTTAGCCTCCTAAAATAATTTGTTATCTATAAAATTAAAAATTTTAAATATTAATTAAAAATTGCTCAAATCGTTCACATTATACTTACATAAGTTCCCTCTTGTCAATCTAATAAAATAATAATTTTATTTTTATAAATTATTTATACAAAAAAGTCTCCTTTAAATAATTTTTAAAGGAGACTTTTTTAAATTTTATTAAAATTTTGCTAGAAAA
>DDQV01000014.1 GCA_002342785.1 Fusobacteriaceae bacterium UBA2433
AAGATTTAAAGATCTTAAAAACTAAGAATGAAGGACTTGATTGCCGAAAGGTTGGATCTGCTAGAACTAACCTTGGTCAATATGGAAAATCCATCTTGACTGTCGCAACTTTAGTTGTGGAGAGCTATTTCTTTTTAGTTCTTGGTAGTATTCTATCCAAAATCATAAATAGGTGTTTTTTTTATACAAAAAAATTGATTGATAATATTTTTGTTGATCTAAATAAAAGATATAAATCAAATATATATAATAGAGGAGCATTTATTGTGGTAATTCTTAACTTTTTAAGATTTAAAGATCTTAAAAACTAAGAATGAAGGACTTGATTGCCGAAAGGTTGGATCTGCTAGAACTAACCTTGGTCAATATGGAAAATCCATCTTGACTGTCGCAACTTTAGTTGTGGAGAGCTATTTCTTTTTAGTTCTTGGTAGTATTCTATCCAAAATCGTAAATAGGTGTTTTTTTTATGCAAAAAAAAGGAGGAATGAGTTATGAAAGAAGTAATGATTAGATTAAGAATGAGTACCCATGATGCTCATTATGGTGGTAATTTAGTAGATGGAGCTAGAATGTTAGGAATATTTGGAGATGTAGCTACTGAACTACTTATTAGACAAGATGGCGATGAAGGTTTATTTAAAGCCTATGACAATGTTGAATTTATGGCTCCTGTATATGCTGGAGATTTTATTGAAGCAGTAGGTTATATTGAAAAAGTTGGTAATACATCTAGAAAAATGGTTTTTGAAGCTAGAAAAGTAATCGTTCCTAGACCTGATATCAGTGATTCTGCATGTGAAGTCTTGGAAAAATCTATTATTGTTTGTAAAGCTACTGGGACTTGTGTCACACCTAAAGATAAACAAAGAAATTAGGGGGTAAAAATGGAAAAATTAATTATAACTGCTGCTATATGTGGTGCAGAAGTTACTAAAGAACAAAATCCTAATGTTCCTTATACTGTAGAAGAGATTGCAAAAGAAGCATATAAAGCATATACAGAAGGAGCTAGCATAATTCATCTTCATGTTAGAGAAGATGATGGGACTCCTACTCAGTCAAAAGAAAGATTTAAATTATGCATTGATGCGATAAAAGAAAAATGTCCAGATGTTATTATTCAACCTTCTACTGGAGGAGCTGTTGGGATGACTAATACAGAAAGATTACAACCTACAGAATTATTTCCCGAAATGGCAACTTTAGATTGTGGAACTTTAAATTTTGGTGGAGATGAAGTTTTTAGTAATACAGAAAATACTATAAAAGAATTTGGGAAAAAAATGATAGAAAGAGGTATTAAGCCTGAACTTGAATGTTTTGATAAATCTATGATTGAGATGGCTATTAGATTAAATAAAAAAGGATTTATAAAATCGCCGATGCACTTTAGTTTTGTTATGGGAGTAAATGGAGGTATTGGAGGAGATCTAAGAGATTTTTTATTTTTAAGAGATAGTTTACCTTGTGATGCTACTTATTCAGTGGCAGGTCTTGGAAGATTTGAATTTTCATTGGCAACAGCAGCAATTATAAGTGGTGGTCATGTGAGAGTTGGTTATGAAGATAATATTTATTTAGAAAAAGGTATCTTAGCAGAATCTAATGGAGTATTAGTTGCTAAAGTAGTAAGAATTGCGAAAGAATTAGGAAGAGAAATAGCTACACCAAAAGAGGCAAGAGCTATATTAGGATTATAAGGGGGAAAAAAATGATAAAAGGATGTCCATTTGGAACACATAGAGTCATAGAACCTAAAGGAACTATGCCTCAGGCTGCATTAAAAATTGATAATACAATGAAAATAAAAAATAATGAACTATTATTAGATGTAATGACATTAAATATAGATTCAGCATCATTTACACAGATAAAAGATGTATGTAATAAAGATATTGATAGAATGAGTGCTATGATAAGTGAGATTGTAGAAGAAAGAGGAAAGATGCAAAATCCAGTAACTGGATCTGGAGGTATGCTTATTGGTGTTGTTAAAGAGATCGGTTCTGATTTTCCTGATAAAACTTTAAAAGTTGGAGATAAAATAGCTACTTTAGTTTCACTATCTCTTACACCTTTAAAAATTAATAAAATAAAAAATATAAATATATCTAATGATCAAGTTGATATAGATGGTCAAGCTATTTTATTTGAAACTGGGCTTTACTCTGTATTACCTACAGATATTCCAGAAAAACTAGCTTTAGCTGCACTTGATGTAGCAGGTGCTCCTGCTCAAGTAGCAAGATTAGTTAAAAAAGGTGATACAGTTTGTATTATCGGCGGTGGCGGAAAATCTGGTGTTTTATGTGCTTATCAAGCTATGGTAAATGCTGGAGATTCTGGTAAAGTTATAGTAATTGAGTATAGTCAAGAGAATGCACAAAGAATTTTAGATATGAAGTTAGCTCATCATGTAATTATTGCAGATGCTACTAAACCTGTTGAAGTTTATGAAAAAGTAAAAGAGATTACAGGAGAAGACGTATGTGATGTAGTTATCAATAATGTAAATGTAGCTAATACAGAGATGTCTTCTATTCTTATTACAAAAGATGATGGAATAGTTTATTTCTTCTCTATGGCAACATCATTTACAAAAGCAGCATTAGGAGCTGAAGGTGTAGGAAAAGATGTCCAAATGATTGTAGGAAATGGATATGCTAAAGGGCATGCTGAACTTACATTAGGAATTATACGTAATTCTAAAACAATCAGAAACTTATTTGAAAAATTATATGTATAAAAAATAAAAGGGGGGCAACAAAATTATGATGAATTTAAACTACGAAAGCAGAAAAAAAGAACTATTTCCAAATATTAGTGACGAAGATTGGAATGACTGGCAATGGCAATTAAAAAATAGAATTGAAACTTTAGAAGATTTAAAAAAATATTTTGACCTTACACCAGAAGAGGAAGAAGGAATAAGAACAGCTAATTCTATCCTTAGAATGGGTATAACTCCATATTATTTAACATTAATTGATCCAAAAAATCCAAAATGTCCAGTTAGGCAACAGGCAATTCCTACTGCTACAGAAGTACATAAATCAGAAGCTGATTTAGATGACCCTTTACATGAAGATGAAGATTCACCAGTTCCAGGACTTACCCATAGATATCCAGATAGAGTTTTATTATTAGTTACAGATAGATGTTCTATGTATTGTAGACATTGTACTAGAAGAAGATTTGCAGGCCAAACAGATGCTGCTTTAGGAATGGATAAAGTAGATAAGGCTATTGATTATATTGCTAAAACTCCTGTAATCAGAGATGTATTACTTTCTGGTGGAGATGCTCTACTTATCTCAGATGAAAAATTAGAATATATTATAAAAAGATTAAGAGATATTCCACATGTACAAATTGTAAGAATTGGTTCTAGAACTCCAGTTGTATTACCTCAAAGAATAACTCCAAAATTAGTAAATATGTTGAAAAAATATCATCCAATTTGGTTAAACACTCATTTTAATCATTCAGATGAGATTACATCTGCTTCTAAAGCTGCATGTGAACTAATGGCTGATGCTGGAATTCCTTTAGGAAATCAATCTGTATTACTTAGAGGAGTGAACGATTGTACTCATATTATGAAAGACTTAGTACAAGACTTAGTAGCTATAAGAGTAAGACCATATTATATATATCAATGTGATTTATCAGTAGGTCTAGAACATTTTAGAACTACGGTATCAAAAGGAATTGAAATTATTGAAGGACTTCGTGGACATACATCTGGATATGCAGTACCAACGTTTGTTGTCGATGCTCCTGGAGGAGGAGGAAAAACTCCAGTTATGCCACAATATGTTATCTCTCAAAGTCCAAAAAGAATTGTTCTTAGAAATTTCGAAGGTGTAATTACAACATATACAGAACCAAAACCATATGAAGATAAGTGTAATTGTAAACATTGTCAAGAAGAACGTAAACAAATAGGAATTGCGAATCTTTTAGATGGTAGACAATTAGCTATTGAGCCTAAGGTACTAGCTAGACATGTTAGAAATGAACACTAAAAAAATGATCAGCTCTCTTCTTCCTTATAGGAGTGTATCTATCATTGGAATGGAAAAAAACTCAGGGAAAACTACTACCTTAAATTATATATTAAAAAATTTAAAGGGAATTAAAATTATTGGACTTACTTCTATTGGGCGTGATGGAGAAGATTGTGACAGAGTAACTAACACGCATAAACCTAAAATTTATGTAGAAAAAGGAAGTATAGTTGCTACAGCTAAAAATTTACTCTGCAAATGTGATATAACTAAGGAAATTTTAGCAACTACAGGAATATCTACTCCTATGGGAGAAATAATAATTATGAGAGCATTAAGTAATGGATATGTAGATATTGCTGGTCCTTCTTATAACTCAGCGCTTATAAAAGTGAGAGATCTTATGTTAAATTTTGGATGCGACTTAGTTCTTATTGATGGAGCTTTAAGTAGAAAAGGAAGTGCAGGAAACTTAGTTTCAGAAGCTACTATACTAACTACTGGAGCTAGTTTCTCTTCTGATTTAATAAAAGTTGTAGAAGAAAGCGGCCATAATGTAAAGATGTTGCAACTACCAAAATGTTCAGAAAAAATAGAAAATGTAGTTAGAAAAATATTTAAAATAGGGAAAATTGGTTTTATAGATTCTGATTTGAATATGGAGGTCTTAGACCTCCCGACTTCCCTTAATTCCTATAGAGAAATTATAGATGCAGTTAAATTAGATTATAAATATTTAGTTTTAGGTGGTGCTATATCTAAAGGACTTATAGAATCTATAATACAAAATAGAGAATTATTTAAAAATTTTACTATTGTGATAGAAGACGGAACAAAAATTTTTATAGATTCTAATACATATCATAAACTGTCTATGATTCCAGTAAAATTAGAGGTTTTAGAAAGTATAAATTTGTTATATTTAACTTGCAATCCTACATCTCCCTATGGATATTCGTTTGAGAGTAAAAAAATTTGTGAATTGTTAAAAACAACTATAAATATAGATGTTATAGACATTGTAGGAGGTGAATTATGAGATACTTAAATATTAAAGACAGGGGGAAAATTGGATTAGAATTTATTATAAATAATCTAAATACAATATCTTCATACGGTAACCTAAAAAAAAAAGATATTGCTCCTATTGAAGATTCTGAAACTTTAGAAAAAACTTTTGATCATTTGGAATTTTTCATAAAAAAATGTCATGAAAATAAAAAAGATATTCAAAAGATAGAACTTCTTCTTATGAAAATAAAAAATATTTCTAATATAGTTTTAAATCTTAAAAAAGGAAAAATATTAGATGAAGTCCAGTTATTTGAATTAAAAATAAATGCGATGATTTTTATGGAAATAAAAGATATTGTTAATAATATCTTTTTAGATTTTTTTCATCTTGTGGATCTAAGTCCTATTATTGATATTTTAGATCCAGAATTAAAAAAAATTCCTACATTTCATATCTATAATGAATATTCTAATAAATTAAAAGAAATCAGATATAAAAAAGCAGAGATTGAAAAATCAATTTTTTCAACTATAGATAATGAACTACAATTAAGACTAAAAGAAGAAAGAAGAGAGATAGTTGTTTTAGAAAATTGTGAAGAATCCCAAATTAAGATAGAAATAAGTAAACGTTTAATTCCTTATACTTCTAATATTTTAATAGATATTGAAAGAATAAAAAATATTGATTTTACTTTAGCTAAAGCAAAACTTGCTATAAAATATAATGCTTCTAGACCTGAAATAGGTGAATATATTGAATTTATTGGGATGTTTAATCCAGAAATTTTAGAAACTTTAAAAATAAAAAATCAAGAATTTCAAAAATTAGATATCCAGTTAAAAAAAGGTAATACTATTTTAACTGGAGCAAATATGGGAGGGAAAAGTGTTATTTTGAGAACTCTTACTCTCAATCTTATTTTAGCTCAAATGGGATTTTATGTTTTTTCAGATTATGCAATGGTTCCTATATTAAAGTTTATACAGTTTTTGTCTGATGATATTCAAGATGTTTCTAAAGGGCTTAGTAGTTTTGGAGCTGAAATAATGAAGTTAAAAGAGATTACAGGTTGTCTTAAAACTTACGATAAGGGATTTATAGCATTAGATGAATTTGCTAGGGGAACTAATCCAAGTGAAGGTAAAAAATTTGTAAAAGGTTTATCTAATTATATAAAAAACTTTGATAGTTTTTCAATTATGGCAACTCATTATGATGGTGTAGTTGATGATTTAACTCCTCATTATCAAGTTATTGGATTAAAAAATATAGATTTCAATAATTTGAAAAGAAAAATAGATTTAAATAATCAAAATTCTATCTTGTTGATCCAAAAACATATGGACTATTCGATAGAAAAAATTTATTCTAATGTGGAAGTTCCAAAGGATGCATTAAATGTAGCAACTTTAATAGGAATTGAAGAAGACTTAAAAGACGTAATAAAAAATTTATACTAATTCTTTTAATTAATAAAAAAGAAAGAGCCATGGAGGTAAAATAATATGCAAGATTCAAAATTACACTTAGATTGGGATGTAGTAGCAGATGCGAGAAGATCAGCTAAAAATATTGCCATAGATGTACAAACTTATATAGATGATCACTCTACAGTATCGGTGGAAAGAACAATTTGTCGTTTACTTGGTATAGACGGAATAGATAAATTTGAAGTTCCATTACCAAATATAGTAGTAGAGCATATTGAAAAAGAAGGGAATCTTACTTTAGGAGTTTCTCACTATATTGGAAATGCCATGGTAGAAACAGGTCTTTCTCCTCAAGAAATTGCTGAAAAAGTATCTTGTGGAGAATTAAATCTTGGGAAAATATCTACTCATGATGCCTTTGAAATAAAATTAGCGATAGACAAAATTGCTCGTGAAAACACAAATAAAATTGCAAATAATAGAAAAGATAGAGAATCTTATCTAGAAAGATTTGGAGATAAAACAGGTCCACTTCTATATCTTATTGTGGCAACTGGAAATATATATGAAGATATAACTCAAGCTGTAGCAGCAGCTAAACAAGGAGCAGATATCATTGCTGTTATTAGAAGTACTGGTCAAAGTTTACTTGATTATGTACCATTTGGAGCTACTACAGAAGGATTTGGTGGAACTTTAGCTACTCAAGAAAATTTCAGAATAATGAGAAAAGCATTAGATGAAGTGGGAGAAGAATTAGGTAGATATATTAGACTTTGTAATTATTGCTCTGGATTATGTATGCCCGAAATTGCTGCCATGGGAGCGTTTGAAAGACTAGATGTAATGTTAAATGATGCTCTTTATGGAATTTTATTTAGAGATATTAATATGAAAAGAACATTTGTAGATCAATATTTTTCTAGAATAATTAATGGATTTGCAGGAGTAATTATAAACACTGGGGAAGATAACTATCTGACCACAGCAGATGCCATAGAAGAAGCCCATACAGTATTAGCTTCTCAATTTATAAATGAACAGTTTGCACTTCTTGCCAATCTACCTGAGGAACAACAAGGATTAGGCCATGCATTTGAAATTCATCCAGATACAGAAAATGGATTTTTACTAGAATTATCTCAAGCTCAAATGGCTAGAGAAATATTTCCAAAAGCACCATTAAAATATATGCCACCTACAAAATTTATGACAGGAGATATATTTAAAGGTCATGTTCAAGATGCCCTTTTTAATATGGTAACTATTATGACTGGTCAAAGACTTCACCTAATGGGAATGATGACTGAGGCTATCCATACTCCATTTATGTCTGATAGAGCTTTAGCTATTGATAATGCTCAATATATATTTAAAAATATGAAAGATTTTAGTTCAGAGATAACTTTTAAAAAAGATGGAATGATTGTAAATCGTGCTAAGGAAGTCCTTGAAAAAGGTAGAGATCTAATTAAAGAGATTGAAAGAACGGGAATGTTTGATACTCTTGAAAAAGGTAAATTTGCAGGGATAAAAAGGCCTATTGATGGTGGAAAAGGTTTAAATGGAGTATTTGTAAAAGATACTACATATTTTAATCCATTTATAGAACTAATGACTGGAGGTGAAAAATAATGAGTGGAGGATTATATTCGACAGAAGATAAAAGTTTTGACACTACGTTAAATTTAAAAAAATTAAAGCCTTATGGTGACACTATGAATGATGGAAAGGTACAAATAAGTCTTACTTTACCAGTTCCAGCTGATGAAAAAGGAGCCGAAGCAGCTAAAGAATTAGCTAAAAAAATGGGATTATCTGAACCTGCAGTTTCTCATTATAAAGCTTTAGATACTAATTTTTCATTTTATGTAGTTTATGGATCACTTAATCATACTGTAGATTATGATGAGATTCATGTAGAAACAGTAGATATAGAAACTATGGATATGTATGGAGTACAAAATTTTATAAAAGAAAATATAAAAAGAGATGTAGTTATTTTAGGAGCTAGTACAGGAACTGATGCTCATACAGTTGGTATAGATGCTGTTATGAATATGAAGGGATATGCTGGTCATTATGGACTTGAAAGATATAAGGGAATTGAAGCTTATAATTTAGGATCTCAAGTAGAAAATGAGGAATTTATAAAAAAAGCTATTGAATTAAAAGCTGATGCATTATTAGTTTCTCAAACGGTTACTCAAAAAAATATTCATATCCAAAACCTTACTGAATTAGTAGAATTAATGGAAGCAGAAGGAATAAGAGATAAAGTAGTTTTAATTGCTGGGGGACCACGAATTTCCCATGAATTAGCTAAAGAATTAGGTTATGATGCAGGCTTTGGACCTGGAAAATATGCAGATGATGTTGCAACTTTTATTGTAGAAGAGATGGTTAAAAGAGAATTAGTATAAAACTTTAAAAAACAAAGAGAAAAATTGATCTTTTCTTCTTAAAAGATAGATCAATCCAAGTTAATAAGTTATTATAGAATAATTTTTACAAGAAAAGATTTAGATAAAGTCTGCAAATGTTAAGGAGTAATTTTAGGTTAGTTATAATAAACTTTGATCCTAAAATAAAAAATGAATTTGCTGAAATACAATTAAGTTATTTTGAGCATGGACTTTATTTAATTTTTATTGTTGGAGTTATTGATAATTTTATCGATAACTCCTTTTATTGTAAAAATATTTCTTATATGAGCAATTTCAAAGAACTTAGAAATTTTAATTATGGAAACTCCCTCCTTTAATATAATGTTTATGAAGTTTACTTATTCATAAATAATCAAAGGAGGTTTAAAATAGATACACATATATAATTTATAAAAGGGGGAATAAAATGAAAAAAAAAGATTTAATTTTATTTGGAGGTATTGTTAAATGAATTTAAATGGATTACTTAAGATTTCACCAGTATTTGTAATGGCAATTATGATGATTTCAGGATTTGATGTACTTATTGCAGCTCCAATAGCTACTATCTATGCTGCGTTTATAGCTATCGTAACAGAAAAGCTTTCTTTCCAAGAAGTACTTGATGCAGGAATAGACAATGTAAAAGAGATGCAGATTGTATTCTTTATTCTTATGGCTGCTTATGCTATGGCAGAAGTATTTATGTCTACAGGAGTGGGAGCTGCAATTATCAATATATCTCTTTCTATGGGAGTTACTGCCCAATCAGTTGGTGTGGTAGCACTTCTTGTTTCATCTATATTATCTATTGCTACTGGTACTAGTTGGGGAACATTTGCAGCAGCAGCACCTATTTTTTTGTGGCTAAGTCATCTTCTTGGTGGAAATGTAGTTCTTACACTTGCTGCTATTGCAGGAGGATCATGTTTTGGAGATAATATCGGACTTATCTCAGATACTACAGTAGTTAGTTCTGGGATTCAAGGAGTAGAAGTTATCAAAAGAATTAGACATCAGGGTGTTTGGTCAGCTTTAGTTCTTATATTTTCTGCTATTACATTCTATATTGTTGCTATTTTTATGGGTCTTCCATCTGGTTCTATTGAAGCTTCTACAGCTATTTCACAGATTCCTGATGGAGTATGGGAAGCTCTTGCTAACGAAAGAGCTTCAGCAGTTACTCTTCTTGAACAAGTTCAAGGAGGAGTTCCAGTATATATGGTTATTCCTTTAATCATAGTTTTAGTTCTGGCTGTAAAAGGTCTTCCTACATTAGCTTGTTTATTTTCAGGGATTGCATCTGCATATATTTTTGGAACATTTGCAGGAACCATTGGTGGATTTAATGAGTTTATCGAACTTATCAAAGGAGGATTTGCGGATGCTGGTTCATGGGTTATTATTATGATGATGTGGGTTGCCGCTTTTGGTGGTATTATGAAAAAAATCGATGCATTTAGACCATTATCAACTCTTGTTGTAACAATTTCTAAAAATGTAAGGCAGCTTATGTTTTATAATGGTATACTTTCTATTCTTGGGAATGCTGCTCTTTCAGATGAGATGGCACAAATAGTTACTGTTGGACCTATCATCAGAGAAATTGTTGAAAAAAATGTAGATGGAACCCCTGAAGCTATCGAAAAACTTAGATTGAGAAATGCTACATTTAGTGATGCTCTTGGAGTTTTTGGTTCTCAACTTGTTCCTTGGCATGTATATATTGGTTTTTTTATCGGAATAGCTAATGCTGTATATCCTTTACATAATTTTGTGGCAATGGATCTTATTAAATTAAATATTATGGCTGTCATAGCAGTAGTGAGTATTCTTTTACTTACTTTAACAGGTTGGGATCGATTTATACCGATGTTTGCTCTTCCGTCAGATTCAGAAGTAACTCTTAAAAAACATAAAACAGAAGAGTCCATAGTATAGTTAAAATGATATAAATATTAAAATAAAAAATTTAAAGAATTCTTATTTATGAGAATTCTTTATTTTTATTTATGCTATAATAAATTAATATAATTATATAGAATTTTATAAAAAAGATATTTCATGTCTTAAAGTTAAAAGATATTAAAATTAATCGTAATTAGCAATTAATTTTAATATAGAGAAAAGGAAAAATTCTTGTTTTTCCTAATATATTATAGTATAAATTATTCGATTAAATTTAGAGTAATTGTAAAATTTATTTATCCCTAAAATTAAGATGAGATATTATATATTTATAATAGATATAATACTTAATTTTATTATTATTTACTTGAACTAAAATTTGTGGAGGTTACTATGCGAACAAATCTAAATAAAAAATATATTCCTTCTTATTTCATTCTTTTTATTGGATTTTTACTATCATGTCTGATATTTTTTGAAATTAGAACTTTAAAAAATAGATTTAATCAGTATAAATTTAAAAAAGAAACAAAAAATTATTTAAATATTATAAATTTAGAATTAAAAGGTAATATAGATATATTAAATTCGTTAGAGAATTTTTTTATAGCCTCTAAAGATATAAATAGAACAGAATTTAAATCTTTTACAAAAAATTTTTTAGAAAAAAATGAAAAGATACAAGCTCTTTCATGGGTGCCCTTAGTAAATGATGAC